>DASUUL010000269.1:0-7300 GCA_036374115.1 Acidimicrobiia bacterium
ACTGGCGGGCGAGCGCGCGGCGCGGCTCGCTGGTGGCCTGCGAGTGGGAGGGCGAGAGCGGCGCGGGGCTCGAGGTGGTGCTCGACCGCCGCACCTCGCCGGAGCGGCTCGAGGAGGCGCTCTCGGTGGCCGCGGCGATCGTGCTCGCGGGGCCTGCGGTCGCGGCGCGCGTGCCCTGGCACCGGCTCCTGGTCGCGACCGGCGCGAGCGCGCTCGCGTGGCCGGTGGCGCTCGCGCTCCTCGACGGTGGCCAGGCGCTGGCGCGCCCCGTGCTCTCCGACGGCGGCTACCTCACCGCTGTCGCGCAGGTGGGATCGCCCGGCGCGTTCCTCGACTCGTTCACCGAGCAGATCCGCGGGTACCCGATCCATGTGCAGGGTCATCCCCCCGGGCTGGTGCTCGGGCTCTTCGGCCTCGACCGGATCGGCCTGGGCGGTAGCACGGTCGCCACGACCCTCTACCTCGGTGGCGGTGCGGCGGCGGCCCCGGCAGTGCTCGTCGCCGCGCGCGACGTGGCGGGGGAGGCGTGGGCGCGACGGGCGGCGCCATTCGTGGTGCTCGCGCCCGCGGCGCTGTGGGTGGCGACCTCGGCCGACGCCCTCTTCGCCGGCGTCGGCGCCTGGGCGGTCGCGCTGGTGGTACTGGCGACAGGCCGGCGTGGCGTCGACGGTGACCGGCTGGCCCTCGGCGGGGGGCTGCTCTTCGGGGTGGCGGTCTTCTTGTCCTACGGGCTCGTGCTCTTGGCGGTCATCCCCACCGTCGTGGCGTGGCACCGGCGGCGACCCCGGGCGCTCGTGGTGTCGGCGACGGCGGCGGGCGTGGTCGCGGTCGCGTTCTTCGCCGCCGGCTTCTCGTGGTTCGACGGGGTCTGGACCACGCGTCAGCGGTACTTCGACGGCATCGCCGGCGACCGGCCCTATGCCGCGTTCGCCGTGGCCAACCTGGCGTGCCTCGCCATCGCGCTCGGCCCCGCACTCGCGGTCGCGCTGGCGCGCCTGCGCGACCGGCGGGCCTGGCTCCTCGTCGGCGGGGCGCTGGGCGCGATCGCCATCGCCGACCTGACCGGGATGTCGAAGGGCGAGGTCGAGCGGATCTGGCTCCCGTTCGTCCCGTGGATCCTCCTCGCCGGGGGTGTGCTCGCGGCCGCGACGGCGTTCGAGTGGCCCCGCTCGCGGGGCCCGGGCGCTCCGCGGCGGGCCGTACAGGGGTGGCTGGCCCTCCAGGCCGCGACCGCCGTGGGTCTCCAGACCCTGGTACACACGCCGTGGTGACCGACGCGCCCGCCCGGATCCTCGTGGTCGACGACGACCCCACCGTCGCCGAGGTGGTGGTGCGCTACCTCGAACGTGAGGGCTACGCGGTCGAGTCGGTGGGCGACGGCCGCGCCGCCATCGACCGCGCCGGCGCCGAGGTTCCCGACCTGGTCGTGCTCGACCTCATGCTCCCGGGGCTCGACGGTCTCGAGGTCTACCGCCGCCTCCGGCTGCTCGCGCCCGTCCCCGTCATCATGTTGACCGCGCGCGGCGACGAGGACGACCGCGTCGTCGGCCTCGAGCTCGGCGCCGACGACTATGTGTCGAAGCCGTTCTCGCCGCGCGAGCTCACGGCGCGGGTGAAGTCGGTCCTGCGACGGGCCGGGGGCGTGACCGCGAGCCCCGAGCCCGGAACGGTGGAGACCGACGGGCTCGTCATCGACCTGGGGGCGCGGGAGGTTCGCCGCGACGGGGAGCTCGTCACCCTCACGGCTCGGGAGTTCGACCTGCTGGCGTTCCTCGCTCGCCACCCGCGTGTTGCATTCCGGCGCGAGGAGCTCCTCGAGCGCGTGTGGGGCTACACCTACGGGGACACCGCCACGGTGACGGTGCACATCCGCCGGCTGCGGGAGAAGATCGAGCGCGATCCGTCGTCGCCGGCGCGGCTCACCACCGTCTGGGGTGTCGGCTACCGCTTCGACCCATGAGCACCGAGACGCTCCAGCTCGTCGCACTTGCCGCCGGCACCGCCGGTGTCGCCGCGCTCGTGGGCGCGCTCGTACTCCGAGCGTTGCGCACCTGCACGATCGGCGTGCAGGCCGCCGCGGTCGCGCTCGTGGCCGTGGTGTCGGTCGGGGTCGGTGCCTGGGCGGGCGCCCAGGCGATGTTCTACTCCGACCACGACCTCGAGGCGCTGGTGGTGATGCTGCTCGCCGCCGGCGCCGTCGGCGTCGGGGCCGCGCTCCTCCTCGGTCGGCGCGTCGGTCGCATCAGCCGGTCGCTCGCCGAGGTCGCGCGTGCGATCGGCGACGACGCCCGTGGCGACGCCGGCAGCCGTGCTCCACTCGCAGCGCCCCAGGAGCTTGCCCGTCTCCGCGAGGAGCTCGAGCTCACCTCGACCCGCCTCGAGGAGGCCCGGGCGCGGGAACGGGCGCTCGACGCGTCCCGGCGCGAGCTCGTCGCGTGGGTCTCGCACGACCTGCGTACCCCCCTCGCCGGCATCCGCGCCGTCATCGAGGCGCTCGAGGACGGCGTTGTCGACGACCCCGACACCGTCGCCCGCTACCACACGACGGTGCGGGAGGAGGCCGACCGCCTCACCGCCCTCGTCGACGACCTCTTCGAGCTCAGCCGTACCCAGGCCGGGGTGCTGCGTCTCCACCTCGAGCGGGTGTCGCTCGGCGACCTCGTGTCCGACGCCATCGCGGGCGCGGCCCCGATCGCCGAGGCGAAGGGTGTGCGCCTCGAGGGACGCCTCGACGGCGAGTCGCCGCGTCTCTCGGTCTCGGCACCCGAAGTGCTGCGAGCCCTGCGCAACCTCCTCGAGAACGCCATACGCCACACGCCGAGCGACGGCACCGTGGTCGTCGAGGCCGGCCTCGAGGCCGGGCACGCCTACGTGTCGGTCGTCGACAGCGGCGGTGGGATCCCCGAACCCGACCTGCCCCGGGTGTTCGAGGTCGCCTTCCGGGGCGACGCCGCCCGCACGCCCGGCACCGGGGCCGGCCTCGGCCTCGCGATCGCGCGCGGGTTGGTGGAGGCGCATCGCGGCGAGATCACCGTCCGCAACGAGAACGGTGGTGCCTGCTTCACCGTGCGACTCCCGCTGGTCCGCGAGCCCCGGTGAGGCGCGTCCTCGTCACGGGCGGTGCGGGCTTCGTCGGCTCCCACGTCGTCGACGCCCTGGTAGCCGCCGGCCACGAGGTACGCGTGCTCGACTCACTGCACCCGGCGGCGCACCGCGACAAGCCCGACGATCTCGACCCCACCGTCGAGTTCGTCCGGGGCGACGTCGCCGATCCCGAGATCGCCGCCGCCGCGGTCGCCGGCGTCGACGCGGTATGCCACCAGGCGTCGATGGTGGGCCTGGGCGTCGACTTCGGAGACGTCGCCGACTACGTCGCACAGAACGACCTCGGGACCGCGGTGCTGCTCCAGGCGCTGCATGCACGGGGGCGGCCGGTTGACCGACTCGTCCTTGCGAGCAGCATGGTCGTCTACGGCGAAGGGCGGTACCGCTGCCGCGACCACGGGATCGTGCGCCCGGCGCCACGCAGTCGCGCGCAGCTGGCCGCCGGTGAGTGGGAGCCGCGCTGCCCCGCGTGCGAGGTACCGCTCACCGGCGAGACCGTGCGGGAGGACGCACCCGTCGACCCCCGCAACGTCTATGCGGCGACGAAGCTGCACCAGGAGCACCTGTGCTTCGCGTTCGGGCGGGAGCATCCCGGCGTCGCGGTCACGGCGCTGCGCTACCACAACGTGTACGGCCCGCGGATGCCGTACGACACGCCCTACGCGGGCGTCGCGTCCATCTTCCGGTCCGCGCTCGCCGAGGGCCGGGCACCACACGTCTTCGAGGACGGGGGCCAACGGCGCGACTTCGTCCACGTGCGCGACGTCGCCCGCGCGAATCTGCTCGCACTGACGAATCCCGAGCCCGTGACGGGTGCGTACAACATCGCCAGCGGCACCCCGCGCACGGTGTGCGACATGGCCGAAGCCCTGTGCGCCGCGTTCCCCGGTGCGCCCCGGCCGGTCGTGACCGGCGAGTACCGTCTCGGCGACGTCCGCCACGTCGTCGCCGACCCCACCGCCGCCCGCACCAACCTCGGCTTCACCGCCGAGGTCGACTTCAGCACCGGCATGCACGAGCTCGCCCACGCCCCGATGCGTGCATCATGCGCAATAAGTGCGCACGAGGGACGCATCGAGAGCGGCGTCCTCGCCGCCCGGGCGCGGGATCAGTAGTTCGAGGGCAAGATCCGCTCCAGGTAGAAGAAGAAGATCGCCAGCACCACGAGGAACGGGATCACTCCCACGATCCACGTGGTCCAGCGGCGGTAGCGGTGGAACACCAGCCACCACAGCAGGCCGACCGCGGCGACGATCGCTCCCCACACGACCGTCGGCACCCGGGACGAGTGCTCGCCCGACAGGCCGCCGTCGATGCTCGCCACGGGACGGGTCGGGATCGTCGGCGCCTGGGGCTGGGGCTGGTTCGCGCGCAGGTCGAGCTCGGCCTTGACGACCAGGCGCTCGGCGGCGGAGTACTTGGGGTTGCACGTGGTGAGGGTGAGCGTCGGCGCCTCGGGCGTCTCGTTGGCGAGCACCTCCGTCTGGTTGGGCTTGACCGCGAACGGAGGTTCCGACACGACGTAGTCGAAGGTGCCCGCCAGCGTCTCGACGCTGATGGTGTCGCCCACGATGAGCTGGTCGAGATTGTGGAACGGCGCGCCGTAGGTGGTGCGGTGGCCGGCGATGCCGGCGTTGCCGAGCTGGCCGGGGAGGGGCGTGCCGGCGTAGTGGCCCGGCCCCTTGCGGAGGTCGGCCACCGTCGTCCCCTCCACCACCACCTTGTCGAGGCCGATCTTCGGGATCCGGACGATGGCGACGGGCTCGCCGTCGGGCGGGATCGGCACCGGCACCGTCGTCGTGGTGGTGGTCGTGGTGCTCGTGCTCGTGCCGGTCTCGTCGGCCCCGCCGCTGGTCGACGACGTCTGGGGCGTGCCCGCCTCGAGGTCCGCTTCGAACTCGCGGCGCAGATCGTCCTGGGCCCGCGCCTCGACGAACCCCGTCCCCCAGAGCTGGTACGCGACGAAGAGCAGGATGAGCAGCCCGACGGTCACGAAGACCCGACCGACCACCCCGAGGACCCGACGCATCCGCAGCAGGCTAATGCGCCCCTGACGTTCCATATCCGCCGGGACGGCGCCGTTTCGACCACCTGACCTGGCCCTTCGTACACTCGCAGGGCTCGATCTCCGGGTCCGGAGGATCCGTGACACTCGCCGTCCGTTTGCGCTCCGCCGTGTGCCTCCTCGGCCGCTACCCGGCCCTTGCCGGTATCGACCTCGACGTGCGTGCGGGCGAGATCGTCCTCCTCTCGGGCGCCAACGGCGCCGGCAAGACGACCGTGTTGCGCGCCGTCGCCGGGCTGGTGGGCCTGCACTCCGGCACCGGCGAGGTGCTCGGTCACGACCTCACCCGCGACCGCCGCGGCATGCGCCGGCGGCTCTCGCTCGTGGGGCACGACACGTTCTGTTACGACGACCTCACGGTCCGTGAGAACCTGCGGTTCGCGTCGCGCGCCGCCGCCCGACCCGTGCAGGCCGGCGACACCGCCATGGAGCGGGTCGGGCTGGCCTCGAAGGCGGGTGTCACGCACGGCCGGCTGTCGGCCGGCCAGCGACGGCGCCTCGCCCTCGCGGTCGCGCTCGCCCGCGAACCCGAGCTGCTGTTGCTCGACGAGCCCCATGCCGGGCTCGATGCCTCCGGGCGCGCCGTTCTCGACGACGTCATCTCGGCCGCGCCGGGTGAGGGCCGCACGGTGATCGTGGCCTCGCACGAGCTCGACCGGGTGCGTGGCCTCGCCCGGCGCGAGGTCGTCTTGTCGGCCGGGCGAGCCGTCGGCGGCGTGCTCGCGCCCGAACCGCAGCTGGCCGCGACATGAGCCTGCTGCGCGAGACCGCGCTCATCGCCGGGAAGGACCTCAAGATCGAGGCGCGGTCGCGCGTGGTGCTGTACCAGATCCTGCCGTTCGGTGCCGTGGTGATCCTGCTGTTCGCGTTCGCGCTCGACCCCGACCGGGGCGTGCTCCCGCGGGTCGCACCCGGTCTGTTCTGGGTCGCGGTCCTGCTCGCGGCGCTGCTGGCCGTGTCGCGGTCGTTCGCGGTCGAGGCCGGGAACGGCGCCCGTGACGGCCTGCGTCTCTCCGGGCTCGACGGCAGCTCGATCTTCCTCGGCAAGGCGGCTGCGGTCGTGCTCGAGCTCCTCGTGCTGGAGGGCGTGCTCGGGACGGGGATCGCGCTCCTCTACGACGTCGACCTGCACTCCCCGATCCTGCTCGTGCTCACGGTGGCGGCCGCGACCGTGGGCGTGGCGGCCACCGGTACCCTCTACGGCGTGCTCGCGGCGGGCCTGCGGGTGCGCGAGACGCTCGTCCCGGTGTTGCTCCTGCCGGTGGTGGCGCCGGTGCTGCTGGGCGCGACCCGAGCGAGCGAAGCGGCCGTCGAGGGCGTGCCCTCCGAGGGGTGGCCCTGGGTGGCGCTGCTGGCGCTCGTGGCCGCGCTCTACTCGGGTATCGGGATGCTGGCCTTCGGGCCGCTCCTGGAGGAGACATGACCTCATGAGCGAGAGGCTCCTCGACCCCCGGGTCGCCACCGGGGTGGGTGTGGCCGCGCTCGTGGCGCTCGGGGTGCTGGCCGTCCTCGGTCTCGACGCCGCGCCCCCCGACGCCGTCCAGGGCGACGCCCAACGCCTGATGTACCTGCACGTGCCGACGGCCTGGCTCGCCTACCTGGCGTTCGGGGTCACCGCGCTCGCCTCGCTGCTCTATCTCTGGCCGCGCAGCCGCTCGGGCGTCTGGGACCGCCTCGCGGGCGCGTCGGCCGAGATCGGCGTGCTGTTCACCGGGCTGACCCTGGTCATCGGGTCGCTGTGGGGCCGGCCGGTGTGGGGGATCTGGTGGGCATGGGACGCCCGGCTCGTGTCGACGGCCGTCCTCTTCTTCCTCTACGTCGGCTACCTCGCGCTCCGGCGGATCCCGGGTGCCGGACGCGAGAAGCGGTGCGCGATCGCGGCTCTGATCGCGGTCGTCGACGTTCCGATCGTGCACTTCTCCGTGGAGTGGTGGCGCACGCTCCACCAGGAGGGCACGGTCTTCAACGAGGAGCTCAGCGCAGAGATCCACGGGACCATGGCAGTCACGTTGTGGTGGTCGGTGCTCGCGTTCACCCTGCTCTACGTCTACCTGCTCGACCGCCGCTACCGCCTCGCCGCCCTCGAGGCCGGCCGTGAGGAACGCGAGCTCGAGCGGGCGATCGCCGAGC
>DASUUL010000270.1:0-3836 GCA_036374115.1 Acidimicrobiia bacterium
GTGGGTCGCGGAGGGCGGTGTGCCGCCGGTGCGCAGCACCGGGGAGCGGATCGTGGTGCAAGACCCGTGCCATCTCCGCCACGTGCAGCGAGCGTCGGGCGCCGTGCGCACGCTCCTGGGTGGTGCCTACGAGCTCGGCGAGACCGACGACGACGGCCTGTGCTGCGGGGCGGGCGGCGCCTACGCCGCGCTCCAGCCGGCGTTGGCGGGCGCGATTCGCGAGCGCAAGGTCGAAGCCATCGTGCGGGCCGGGGGTGGTGATCTCCGCGTCCGGGTGGCGTCGGCGAATCCCGGTTGCGCGATGCATCTCGGCGCGGCCGGGCTCGACGTTCGTCACCCGGCGGAGCTCCTGGCCGCCGCACTCGACCCGCAGGCCACCGATGCCTGACCGGACCGAGGAGATCGTCGTCCAGCTCCGCAACGTCGAAGAGGCGCTACGCGACCTGGCCTACGACCGCCTCCGTGACGCCGCCGAGGGCGACCGCGATGCCGCCGCCGACGAGAGGAAGCTCCAGCAGGCCCGGCGGGCGGTCGAGCGAGCGCTGCGGGCCCTGGGCGCGGCCGCCGCCGACTGGTAGCGAAGTCCTCAGTCGGGCCGGTGCTCGTTGAGCCGGTCGATGAGCATCCGCAGGCGGGCATGGCTGCGGCGGTCGAAGCGGAACGCGATGCGGTCGAGCTCGACGTGGTCGGCGTCGGCGAGCTCGGCCGGTGTGGTGTCGATCCGCTCGATTCCCTCCCCGCGCACGATGATGTCGGCGAACTCCCGGCTGAGCTCGGAGAGGCGCCGGGGTGCGGGCGCCTGGTGCAGCCGGATCACCAGCCTGCCCTCGACGAAGCGTTGCGAGTGATAGTTGGCGTAGAAGCTGGTGATCTCGTCGACAGCGGTGTCGACCCGGTCGGTGACGCGCACCAGCTCGAGATCGTCCTTGGACACGTAGCCGCGCCCGACCATCTCGGCGGCGATGAAGGCCCGCCACGAGGCCCAGTAGGTGCCGTCGGGGACGTCGAGGAGCACGATCGGAGCGGGTTGCGACTTGCCGGTCTGGATGAGGGTCAGGAGCTCGAATGCCTCGTCGAGAGTGCCGAAGCCGCCCGGCAGGAGCGCGAAGGCGTGCGCCTCCTTCACGAACTCGACCTTGCGGGTGAAGAAGTAGCGGAAGTTGATGAGCTTGGGATCGCCGGCGATGAACTGGCTCGTCGTCGCTTCGAACGGCAGCTGAATGCTCACGCCGAACGAACGCTCCGGCCCCGCGCCCTCGAGGCCCGCTTCCATGATCCCGGGACCCGCGCCGGTGATCACCATCCAGCCTCGATCGGCCATCGCCGCCGCCACCCGCCGAGCCTGGTCGTACAGCGGGTCGTCGGGCTCGGTGCGGGCCGACCCGAAGATCGCCACCTTCCGTTGCGTGCGATACGGCGCGAACACCGAGAACGCGTGGCGGAGCTCCCTGAGCGCACCGGCGGCGACCTTGAGGTCACCGCGATCGGCACCGTCGCGCGCCAGCAGCAGCGCAGTGGCGACGATCTCGGCCACGAGGTCGTTGTTGGCGTCGCCGCCGGCACGGGTGACGAGGTCGGCGACGGCGGCGTCGAGGGCGGGGTCGCCGGTGCGATACCGCGGGCGCCGCTGGCTCACGCCGGTGGGGTCGCGCCGGCGCGCCCGGTGCCGGCGAGCTCGGAGCGAGCGAGGTCGGCCAGCGAGATCTCGGGGCGGGCCCCGAGATGCGAGATGACCTCGGCGGCGGCGAGCGCGCCCAGCCGCCCGCAGGTGGGCAGATCGTGACCATGGGTGAGCCCGTAGAGGAAGCCGGCCGCGTACTGGTCGCCGGCGCCGGTCGTGTCGACGACGTGGTCGACGGGAGCCGCCCGAATCGTGTGGGCGCTGCCGTTTGCTACGACGACGGATCCCTTCTCGCTGCGGGTCAGCGCGGCGATCTCGCAGTTCCCCTGCACGTGCTTCGCGGCGGCGTCGAAGTCGTCGACCTCGTACAACGAGCAGATCTCGTGCTCGTTGGCGAAGAGCACGTCGATGTGATGCTCGACGAGGTCGCGGAAGTCGTCGCGGTGGCGCTCGACACAGAAGGGGTCGGACAAGGTGAGCGCGACGCGATTCCCGGCGTCGTGGGCGAGGCGGCCGGCGTGGCGGAACGCCTCTTTGGCGTCGTCCTGGTCGAAGAGGTAGCCCTCGAGGAACGTGACCGCGCTCGCGCTCACGATCTCGGGGTCGATGTCGGCGGGCCCGAGATCCGATGCCGCCCCGAGGAACGTGTTCAAGGTGCGCTGGGCGTCGGGCGTGACGACGATGAGGCAGCGCCCCGTAGGCGGACCGGCGGGTGCGGGCGCGGTGGCGAACTCCACCCCGACGGCACGGATGTCGTGCGCGAAGACGGCGCCCAGCTGGTCGTCGCGCACCCGGCCGACGAAGCCGACGGCTGCGCCCAACGACGCCAGGCCGGCGGCCGTGTTGGCGGCCGATCCTCCCGAGATCTCGGTCCCGGGGCCCATGGCTGCGTACAGCGTCTCGGCGCGATCCGCGTCGATGAGCGTCATGGCACCCCGTTCGAGGCCGTGCTCGATCACGAATTCGTCGGCTTCGAGGCTGAGCACGTCGACGAGGGCGTTGCCGACCGCGAGCACGTCGAGCTTCCCCATGGTCACGCCCCCGGCGCGCTCGTGAGCAGGGTGACGGGGTGCTCCGCCGGTTCGGGTAGGGGCCGCAGCCGGCGGCCGACGGTCTGTACCCGGCCGTAGAGCGTGGTGCGCTGCTCGAGCGTCCGCCCGAGCGGCTCGACGATCTCGCGGAACCCGGCGTCGTCGAGCTCCTGGCCGTGGGACGCGCCGGCGGCGCGGGAGATGTTCTCGTCCATGAGCGTCCCGCCGAGGTCGTTGGCGCCCGCCCGGAGGATCTGGCGGGCCCCGTTCACGCCCGTCTTCACCCAGGAGACCTGGACGTTGTCGATCCACCCCCGGTAGGCGATCCGGCCGACGGCATGGATGAGCAGGGCCTCGCGGAACGTCGGGCCGGGACGGGCGCGCTCCTGCAGGAAGATGGGGCTGGCCATGTGCACGAACGGCAGCGGGACGTACTCCGTGAAGCCGCCGGTCTCGCGTTGCAGCGCCCGGGTGCGCACCAGGTGCCGCGCCACGTGCACCGGCTGCTCGACGTGCCCGAACATGATCGTGACGTTGGACCGCAGACCGACGCCGTGGGCGGTGCGGTGGGCGTCGAGCCACTGCTCGGTGTCGATCTTGTCGGGACAGATCACCGCCCGCACCTCGTCGTCGAGGATCTCGGCGGCCGTGCCGGGCAAGGTCGCCAGCCCGGCCTCGCGGGCCGCGAGCAGGTAGTCGCGCAACGGAATGCCGAGCCGGCGGGCGCCTTCGGTGACTTCGAGGGCGGTGAAGCCGTGGACGTGGATGTCGGGGGCGACGTCCTTCACGGCCCGGGCCACCGCGAGGTAGTAGTCGCCGTCGAAGTCGGGATGAATGCCTCCCTGGAGACACACCTCCGTCGCCCCGCACTCGACCGCTTCCGTCACTCGTCGCTGGATCTCGTCCAGACCGAGGAGGTACGGCGTACCGCGGAGGTTGAGCGAGAGCGGTCCCTTGGAGAACGCACAGAACCGGCACTTGAACGTGCAGATGTTCGTGTAGTTGATGTTGCGGTTGCGCACGAAGGTCACGGCGTCGCCCACCGTGTCGCCCCGGAGCTCGTCGGCCACCTCCGCCACGCGCGCGACCTCGGCTCCGCGGGCGCCCAGCAGCGCGACGATCTCGTCGACACCCACTTCCTCACCGGCGAGTACACCTGCGAGGACCTCGCCGACCGCGCCGCC
>DASUUL010000271.1:0-11153 GCA_036374115.1 Acidimicrobiia bacterium
CGCGGCGCGGTCGCCCGAGTCGAGCGCGGCGTTGGTGGCGAAGTTCATCGCCGCGTCGTGGATCACGCCGTACACGCCGCCGTGCACGGCGCCGAGCGGATTGCAGGCGAGCTCGGTCGGCGTCCACGTGGCCGTCGACCACCCTTCGCCGTAGCCGTCGAACGACACGCCGAGCTGGGCGAGCAGGGGCATGCCGCCGTCGCCGAGCGCCTTGTCCATGTTCCGGGACACGGGGCGGGAGGTTAGCCCCGGGAGTACTGTTGACCACCCGGTCAAGTTCGCGATCCCTCGGAGGCCGACATGCCCGCTGCAGTCGTCGTCGACGCCGTCCGCACCCCCCTCGGCAAGCGCAACGGCAAGCTCAAGGACGTCCACCCGGTCGACCTGGCGGCGCACACGCTCGAGGCCCTCGTCGAGCGCGCCGGCATCGATCCCGCCGTCGTCGAGGACGTGATCATGGGCTGCGTGATGCAGGTCGGCGACCAGGCGGTCAACGTCGGTCGCAACGCCGCCCTCGCCGCCGGGTTCCCGGAATCGGTCGTGGGGACGAGCATCGACCGCCAGTGCGGATCGTCGCAGCAGGCTGCGCACTTCGCCGCCCAGGGCGTGATCGCGGGCGCGTACGACGTGGTGATCGCCGCCGGCGTCGAGTGCATGACGCGTGTCCCGATGGGCGCCTCGGTGATCCCGGGGAGCATGCCGTTCGGCCCCAGGATGATGTCGCGCTACTCCGATCCGGGGCTCGTTCCCCAGGGGATCTCCGCCGAGCTCATCTCGGAGAAGTGGGGCATCTCCCGGGAGGAGAACGACGCCTTCTCGGTCGAGTCGCACCTGCGCGCCGCCCGCGCCACTGACGAGGGCCGCTTCGAGCGCGAGATCGTGCCCATCAAGGTGACCACCGAGGAAGGCACCGAGGAGCTCGCCCGCGACGAGGGCTTCCGGCCCGACTCGTCGGTGGAGAAGCTCGCGAACCTGAAGCCCGCGTTCAAGCCCGACGGTGTCATCACTGCCGGGAACTCGTCGCAGATCAGTGACGGCGCGGCAGCCGTCCTCGTGATGAGCGAGGAGAAGGCGAACGAGCTCGGCCTCACGCCCAAGGCGCGGTTCCACGCGTTCGCGCTCGCGGGCGTGGACCCGGTGATGATGCTCACGGGCCCGATCCCGGCGACGAGCAAGGTCCTGGAGCGGGCGCAGATGACGCTCGACCAGATGGATCTCGTCGAGATCAACGAGGCGTTCGCGCCGGTCGTGCTCGCGTGGGAGAAGGAGCACCACCCCGACATGAGCAAGGTGAACGTGAACGGCGGCGCAATCGCCATCGGCCACCCGCTCGGCTGCTCCGGCGCCCGCCTCATGGCCACGCTCGTGCACGAGCTGGAGCGCACCGGGGGCCGCTGGGGGCTCCAGACCATGTGCGAGGGCGGGGGCATGGCCAACGCGACCGTGATCGAGCGGCTCGGGTAAGAAGGCCCGCGCCGGGCCGGCTCGGCCCGGCGGGCCACAATCAAGGGCATGCTGTGGGACGTCCTGCGCGTGCTCCTGGCGGCCGGGGCCGCGGTGACGATCTACGTCGTCGGGGCCGCCGTCTTGCGCAAGTTCAAGATCGCCCCACCCGAGGAGCCCGACCCCGCCGACCTGCGGCCTGTCGACCTGCGCTTCCGCTGCCAGGTGTGCGGGGCGGAGGTCACCATGACCGTGTCGGCCACCGAGGAGCCCGAGCCCCCGCGCCACTGCCGCGAGGACATGGTCCTGATTGCCTGATTTGTCCCAGGGTTTCTCCCCAGATTGGGGAAAACTCTGTGGGTAATTACAGCGGTGGCATTTCCGCGCGAGGGCCGGGGCGGCCTCAGCGCAGCCGGGTCGAGAGGATGAACCCGCCGGTGATGAGGCCGAGGCCCACGAACAGGAAGTTGTTGGTCGCCTCGCCGAAGAGCAGCTCGAGGTAGTTGAGGATCACCACGAGCACGCCCACGATCATCATCGTGAACATGGTGACGGGCACCCACAGCTTGCTCGGCGGCGCCTTCTGCGGGGTGGGCGGCGTGTAGCGCGAGCGCTTGGCCTTGGCGGCGGGCTTGCCTTTCGAGGGCGGCATCGGCGCCAGGGTATCGGGCCCCGATATCGACGCCGGCGGCGCCGACCGGCTGGGTTACCGTGCCGGGCATGAGCAGGCGGACGCGGGAGCGTGGCGATGGGTAGCCGCGTGCTCGTGATCGACAACTACGACTCGTTCGTCTACAACCTCGTCCAGTACCTCGGTGAGCTCGGCGCCGAGCCGCTCGTCCACCGCCACGACCAGGTGACGGTGGCCGAGCTCCGCGAGCTCGCGCCCGACGCGGTGCTGGTGTCGCCCGGCCCCGGTCGTCCGGAGCACGCCGGTGTGTCCAACGACGCGATCCTCGAGTTCGGCGCCGCCGGCGTCCCGGTGCTCGGCGTGTGTCTCGGGCACCAGTGCATCGGCCAGGTCTACGGGGGTGAGGTAGTGCGCGCCCCCGAGGTGATGCACGGGAAGACCTCCGAGATCCACCACGACGACGCCGGTGTGTTCGCGGGGCTTCCCGATCCGATCACCGCCACCCGCTACCACTCGCTCGTCGTCGCTCGCGACAGCGTCCCCGAGCAGCTCGCGGTCACGGCCGAGACCGTCGACGGCCTCGTGATGGGGCTGCGCCACCGCGAGCTGCCGGTCGAGGGCGTCCAGTTCCACCCCGAGTCGATCCTCACCGAGTCGGGCCACGCGCTCCTCGCGAACTTCCTTCGTTCGTGCGCGGACGTGTCGTAGCGCGGACCCTTCTGCACAAACAATCAGGGGAGGCGGGCGGTGGGGCCGTCGATGCTGGCGAGCCCGTCGGCGACGAGGGAGGCGAGGGCTTCGGGATCGAGCGCGCGTGCCGCTGCCGGGCCGGCGCGGAGCTCGGCGAGCACCCGACCACGCCGCTGGCGGAACGAGCCCTCGAAGCGGCCCTGTGTCGACCGTCGCTCGCCGGCGAGCGGACCGCGCGACGCACAACTCGGTCGGAGCGGGCATTCGTAACAGCGTGGCGCCCGTGGCCGGCACAGCAGGGCGCCGACGTCCATGAGCGCGAGCAGGCGGTCACGTCCGGTCAGTGAGCCGCCGAGGTCCCGGGCGAAGGCGTCGGCGTCGCGGTTGCCGAGCCGGCGCCCGGCGGCCCGTTGCACCACCCGGCGCACGTTCACGTCGAAGGCGACCACGTCGGCGCCGTCGGCCTGGGCCGCGATCGCGGCCGCGGTGTAGCGACCGATACCGGGAAGGTCGGTGAGGTCGTCGGGCCAGCCCTGCCCGGCCACGACCACCGCCGCTTCCCACAGCCGCCGGGCGCGGCGCGGATAGCCGAGGCGCCCCCACGCCGCGATCACCGCGCCGGGGCCGCCGGCCGCCATCGTCGCCGGCGTGGGAAACTCGTCCATGAACGCCGGCCACGTCGCCGCGACCCGCGCGACCTGCGTCTGGTGCAGCATCACCTCCGACACCAACACCGGCCAGCGCGCACGGGTGGTCCGCCACGGCAGGTCGTGGCGGCCGTGGCACTCGTACCACCGACGGAGCACGAGGCGTGCGACCCCGCTACGTCGACGCCGTCGGCTGCAACTGGCCGACGACGAGGGTGACCGTCGAGCCCTGCTCGGCCTGGCCGCCCGCCGGGTTCTGGGAGATGACCCGCCCCACCTGTTGGGTGTCGGTGGTCAGCATGGGCTGCACGACCACGTTGAAGCCCCGGATGATGAGCTGGTTCTGGGCCTCTTCCTGGGTCATGCCCACCGTGTTCGGCACGTCGACCCGCATCGGCCCGGTCGAGATGAACATGGTGACGGCGTCGCCGCGCTTGAGCGGTGTCCCGGCCGCCGGGTCGGTACGGGTCGCCCGCCCGGCCGCGATCGTGGTGCTGGCCTCGTTGGCGGTCGTGACCCGGAACCCGCTCTGTTCGAGCAGCTCCTTGGCCGCCGCCGCCGGCTGATCGGCGATGTCGGGCACCGGGATCTCGGGCTGGCGCGCCTGGACGAGCGTGACCGTGCCGCCCTTGGCGACCTCGGTACCCGCGGGCGGATCGATCCGCAGGATCGTCCCCGGCGCCTCGTCGCTGTCTTCGTCCTGGCACTGGCCCACGAGCCCGATCCGCTGGAGCGCCTGGATCCCGGCCAGGCACTGCTGGCCCACGAGGTCGTCGGGCACCTCGACCTCGGCCTCGCTCACGAACAGCCGCACGGTGCCGCCCTCCTCGAGCTTCTGGCCTTCGCCCGGTTCCTGGCGCAAGACCACGTTCGCGGGCTCGGCGCTCGTCTCGTCGCGGCGGCGCACCTCGAAGCCCTCGCCGTCGAGAATGAGCTTGGCGGCGTCGAACTCCTGGCCGACGACGTTGGGCACCGCGACCCGCGTGGGCGCGTCCCCGTTGTCGCCGGCGCCGACGAGGAGGTAGATGATCACGCCCGCGAGCAGGGCCAACCCCAGGATGCTGGCGATGATCGTCCCCCAGCGCCGTCGCGGGGGCGGGAAGTAGTCGTCGTGGGGTGGACCCCCGGCGGTGACGGCCTCGGCCGCGGGCATGGCCTCGGTCGCGCCGGCGGCGGCGGCGCCGGTGGGCACCTCGGCGATCGCCGCCGTCACCGGCAGCGCGCTCAGCGGACGCCCCCGCCCGAAGCGCACGAGGTCGTCGCGCAGGTCGTCGGCCGACTGGTAGCGGCTGTCGAGGTCCTTGGCCATCGCGGCCACGATGACCCGGTCGAGGTCGGGCGGGACGTCGGGAACCCGGTCGCTCGGCCGGGGCGCTTCCTCGCGCACGTGCTTGTAGGCGACGACGACCGGGGTGTCGCCGGTGAACGGGGGTTCGCCGGTGACCATCTCGTAGAGCACGACTCCGAGCGAGTACACGTCGGAGCGCCCGTCGACGGGGAGCCCCTGGGCCTGCTCGGGTGAGAAATAGGTGGCGGTGCCCATCACCGCGCCGGTCTGGGTGAGCGCCTCGCCCACGTTCTGGGTGGCGCGGGCGATCCCGAAGTCGGTGACCTTCACCCGGCCCGCCGCAGTGAGCAGCACGTTCCCGGGCTTCACGTCGCGGTGCACGACCCCGCTGCGGTGCGCGAACGCGAGCGCACCCGCGATCTCGGCGCCGATCTCGGCCACCTGCGCCGGCGGGAGCGCGCCCTGGGCGCGGATGAGGTCGCGCAGGCTCCGGCCCTCGACGTACTCCATCACGATGAAGTACGTGCCCCGCTCCTGGCCCCAGTCGTAGATGCCCACGATGTTGGGATGGTTGAGGTTGGCGGCCGCCTGGGCTTCGCGCCGGAACCGCTCGACGAAGCTCGGATCGCGCGCGAACTCGGGGAAGAGCACCTTGATCGCGACCGGACGGTCGAGCAATTGGTCGCGTGCGAGGTACACCTGCGCCATGCCGCCGCGCGCGAGCCCGCGTTGGATCTCGTAGCGATTGGAGAAGACGTTCGCGACCTGCGTCATCTGCCCCGAAACCCTACTGGTCGCATGTCGCGATTCTTCGGAGCCTTCATGTCCTCTACCGGCCGAGCAAGAGCTCGATCATCTGGCGAGCGCGGGGCGCCGACACCTCGCCGCCGGTGGCGTCGTTCCCGGCGTTGCCGCCGTTCTCCACCAGCACGGCCACCACGACCTGCGGGTCCTCTGCGGGCGCGAACGCGAGGAACCACGCGTGAGGGGCGATGCCCTCGGCGATCTGCGCGGTGCCCGTCTTGCCGGCGACGGTCACACCCGGGATCTGGCCGGCCGTGCCCGTGCCGTTCTCGACCACCTCGATCATCATTCCGGTGACGGTCTGCGCGGTCGCGGGCGACGTGGCCGTGCGCCAGCTCCCGTCGTCGAAGCTGCGCACGGCGCCGCCGTCGGCGTCGGTGATCTCCGCCATCACGTGGGGCTTCATGATCACCCCGCTGTTGGCGATGCCGGCGCCGACGAGCGCGAGCTCGAGCGGGGTCACGAAGACGTCACCCTGGCCGATACCCGCGAACGCGAACAATGGCTGGTTCTGCTGGAACGAACCGGGGGGCGGCCCGCCGCTCGACGCCGCGCCCGGAGAGAGGTCGAGTGGCGGCGCGCTGTAGACGCCGAACGCCTCCATGCCCGGGATGAAGCTCTCTCCGAGGTCGAGCCCGATCTGCCCGAACGTCGTGTTGCACGACTGGCGGAAGCTCTGGATGAGATTGCCGCCGCACGACCGACCGCCGAAGTTCGAGAGCGTGGCGTTCGTCAGCGGGAGGTCGAGCTCGCTGATCGACGGGAACACCGGCTCCGTCGGCGTGACCAACCCGGTCTCGAGCGCGACCGACGCGGTGACGGTCTTGAACGTCGAGCCCGGCGGGTACCGCTCGCGGTAGGCGCGGGGCAGATCGGGCTTGTTGGGATCGGCCTGGAGGAGGTCGCCGTAGGCCTGCACCGCGATCGTGTCGTGGCCGGCGAGCGGGTTCGGGTCGTACGACGGGTTCGAGTACATCGCCAGGATGTCGCCCGTCCGGGGATCGAGAGCCACGATCGAGCCGCGCTCACCGGCCAGGAGGTCGCGCGCGAGCGCCTGGGCGGCGCTGTCGACGGTCAGCACGACGTTGCCGGTGTTCTCCTTGCCCGAGAGGATGTCGGGAAGGTTGCGCAGGTCGAGCTCGAGGTCGCGTCCGACGAGCTCGTCGTTGTATTCGTTCTCCACGCCGGTGTTGCCGTACACGAACGACTGGTAGCCGACGATCTGGGCGAACAGGTCGCCCTGCGGGTACTCGCGCTGGAAGTCGAAGTCGTCGCCGTCGGCGTCGTCGGGCACCGAGCGCGCCACCACCTGGCCGTCGGCGGTGATGATGTCGCCCCGCGGCCGGCTGAAGTCGCGGATCGCCTTGCGCACGTTGCGCGGGTCGTCGGCGAGCCGGTCGGCTGCGAACACCTGGAGGTAGGTCAGCTGCCCGATGAGGGCGACGACCAGCAGCACGCACGCGTACCCCACCCTGCGGATGGCGCGGTTCATCGGCGGCCCCCGACCGCGGTGCGCCGGGCGGGCGCCTCGGCTCGCGCCGCGGTCTCGTCGGAGATCCGCAGCAGGAGAGCGATGATCACGAAGTTCGCCACGAGCGACGACCCGCCGTACGAGATGAACGGCAGGGTGATGCCGGTCAGCGGGATGAGGCGGGTGACGCCGCCGAGGATGAGGAACGTCTGGATACCGACGATCGCGGTGAGCCCGGCTGCGAACAGTTGCGAGAACGGGCGGTCGGCGCGCACCGCGATGCGGAAGCCGGTACCCACCAGCAAGAGGAACGCGATCAGCACGGCGGCCGTGCCCAACAAGCCGAGCTCCTCGCCGATGGCGGCGAAGACGAAGTCGGTCGGCGCGTTCGGGATCTTCTCCGGGCTCCCGAGTCCGAGGCCGGTGCCCGCGAACCCGCCGGTACCGAACGCGAACAACGACTGGGTGATCTGGAAGCCCTCGTCGTCGGCGACCGGCCACGGGTCGAGCCACGTCGACACGCGCACCTGCACGTGACCGTAGAGCTGGTATGCGATCAGCGCACCCGACACGAACAGGCCGAAACCGGCGATGAGGTACGCGGCGCGCTCGGTCGCCATGTAGAGCATCGCCGAGAACACCGCGAAGAACAGCAGCGAGGAACCGAGGTCCTTCTGCTGGACCATCACGATGATCGAGACACCCCATGCGAGCAGCAGCGGTCCGAGATGCTTCGGGTCGGGGAGATGGAGGCGGCCGATGCGACGGGTGCCGGCCGCGAGGAGCTCGCGCTTGTCGACGAGATAGGCGGCGAAGAACACCACCACGAGCACTTTGGCGGCCTCACCGGGTTGGAAGTTCAGCGGACCGGCCTGCACCCAGAGGCGGGCGCCGAAGCGCTCGTAGCCGATGCCGGGCACGAGGGGGAGCAGCAGCGCGACGAGCCCGAGGAAGAGGCACGTGTAGCGGTAGCGCTCGAGGAGGCTCACGCGCCGCACGATCATCAACGTGAGCACGAACGCGCCGACGCCCAGCGCGATCCACAGCGACTGGACCCGTGCAAGGTCGCGGTCGAGGCGGGAGATCGTGATGTACCCGAGCCCGTTCAGCAGCACCGCGAGGGGTAGCAGCGTGTCGTCCGCGCGCGGCGCGAGGCGCCGGATGGCGATGTGGGCGAAGACGAGCAAGCCCACGATCGCCCCGAGAATCATCCAGAGGTCGGGCGGCAGCTCGGGGCCGTCGGCGAGAAGGAGCAGCACGTAGCCCCCCGCGGTCACCACCACCGCGAGCAGGCCGAGCACCAGCTCGGAACCGCGCCGGCGCCGACCGACGGTGGTGGCCGCGCTCACGGTGCGGGTGGCGCCGGGGCAGCCGGGACCGTGGTGGTGGTCGTCGTTGTCGTGGTGCTCGTGGCGGCGGTCCGCTCCGCGACGTTCTCCTCGAGGCGCTCGACGAAGCGATCCGCGCTCTCACGGGACGAGAAGCGCTTGCCGCCCTCGAGGTCGGAGCGCTCGGCCTCGGTGAGGTCGGACTCCTCGAGATCGGTGCGCTCCTCGAGCGTCGGGTCCCAGCCGAGGAGGCCGTCGGGGACCCCCTTGAAGACCGTGACGCGACCGCGGTCGATCTCGACGAAGTACGTGCGGCGCGCGTACCACCCGACCGCACTGAATGCGAGCGCGAGCACCACCAACACGGGGATGACCCAGATGAGCACCCGGAGCACGCGTCGCCCGAGGCCTCGGTGGCGGCGCGGCGCCGGCGCGTCGGGCTCGGCGCCCGGCTCGGATGCATCCGCGCGCTCTTCGCCCGGGTGGGCCTCGGGCTCCGGAGTCTCGGTCGCGGCGCCGGAGCCGTCGTCGCTCACGGCGTCGATGACGAGCGCAGTGATGTTGTCCTCGCCGCCGGCGGCGTTCGCCGCCTCGACGAGCTGGTTGGCAGCGCGCTGCGGATCGGGCTCGCGGCGCAGGATGCCCGCGATGTCGTCGGTGCGCACCATGCCGGTCAGCCCGTCGGAGCAGATGAGCAGGCGGTCCCCCTGGTGCAGGTCGAGGGTGTAGAGATCGACCTGCACGCCGGGCTCGATGCCGAGGGCCCGAGTGATGATCGACCGTTGCGGGTGCACCTCCGCCTGCTCGGGCGTGAGCTCGCCCTCGCGCACGAGCTCTTCGACGAGGCTGTGGTCTTCGGTGACCTGCGAGAGGTCGCCGTCGCGGAACAGGTAGGCGCGCGAGTCGCCGACATGGCCGACGAGGAACGTGTTTCCGGCGGCGAGCGTCCCTGCCGTCATGGTCGTTCCCATGCCGCGCAGGCTCTCGTCGGCGGCGGCGCGCTCGAGCACGGCGGTGTTGGCGCTCGCGATCGCGTCCCGAACCGGCGCCCCGTTCTCCACCTCGGCCCGGAGCGCCTCGAGCGCCGTGGCGCTCGCCACCTCCCCCGCCTGGTGGCCTCCCATCCCGTCGGCGACCGCGAACAGTCCGAGCCGGTCGACGGCGACGTAGCCGTCCTCGTTGCCCTCACGCACCCGGCCCTTGTCGGTCTGCTTTCCCGCGACCAGCTTCATCGCACGACCTCGGCGATGGTCTGGCCGAACTGCACCTGGTCGCCGCGTTTGAGGCGCGTCGCGGCGCTGAGACGCCGGCCGTTCACGTAGGTCCCGTTGGTGGAGCCGAGGTCTTCGACGTAGGTCTCCCCGTTGGTCTGGAAGAGGCGAGCGTGCAGCGTTGACACGTAGGTGTCGTCGGCGAGCACGATGCCGCACCCCCCGCCTCGGCCTACCGTGACCTCCTCGGGGATCGCCCACGTCTCGCCCTTGCGGCCGGGGGGCTCGAGCACCCGGAGCCGGAGGGCTCCGCCGCGCCGCTCCTTGCGGCGGGGTTCCCGGGCCCCGGGCGCGGCGGCGGGCGCGGGCGCCGGCGGGCGCATCTCGAGCACGACGACCCGTACCACGCGGTACAGGAACAGGTAGAGCAGGGCGAGGAAGCAGAACTTCAGGACGGTGAGGACGGCTTCGGACATCGCCTGGGCCTACGAAGCCTCGAAGCGCAGCGCGGTCGAGCCGACGCCGATCATGTCGCCGTCGGCGAGCTCCTGTTCCCGAACGGCCACGCCGTTCACCGTGGTGCCGTTCATCGAGCCGAGATCGGCGATCACGAAGCCGTCGCCGTAGGGCCGGATCTCGGCGTGGTGGCGGGAAGTGCGGGGATCGTTGAGCGTGACGGCGCACTCGGGGAGCCGGCCGATCACGGCCGGCTCGTCGCCGAGAGCCACCCGGCTGCCGTCGGGCAGCACGACCGACCCCACCCGTCCGCCGGCGCCCTCGGCGATCGCGGCGACGACCTCGACGTCGCCGGTGCGGAGGTCGTCGTCGGAGGCCAGGGCGACCGCGACCGGTCCGAGGAACCGGTAGCCCTCCTCCTTGGCGTGGGCCCGGGTGGCCTCGGCGAGGTCGCGCTCGAGCACGTCGCTGTACGACTGGAAATGGCCGAGGTCGGTGGGGGAGAGGTACACGATGATGTCGTTGGGCGCGACCGCACCGCCCCCGACTCCGAGTCGTCGCCCGGCGTCGACGGCCCGGACGATCTTGCGGCCGATCTCCACGGGCTCCACGTCGCTCCGGAACGCCTTGGAGAAGGTGCCCTCGACCAAGCGCTCGAGCCGGCGCTCGAACCCCTTGAGCCCCACCTGCGGGAGTGTACCGGGGGCGTTTCTCGCTCAACCGCCCAGTCTGGGACGGATCGAGTCGGTTGGTAACCTTCACGGTCCCACTCGGGCGAGTGGCGGAATTGGCAGACGCGCAGGCTTCAGGTGCCTGTGTCCGAACGGACGTGGGGGTTCAAGTCCCCCCTCGCCCACTCTCCACGTTGTCGCACAGCGAGGGCCTCGGTCAGGTGCCGACGTAGGCCGCGAGGTGCTCGCCGGTGAGGGTGGAGGGGGCGGCGACGAGGTCGGCGGGTGTGCCCTCGAAGACGATCCGGCCGCCGTCGTGGCCGGCGCCGGGGCCGAGGTCGATGATCCAGTCGGCGTGCGCCATGACCGCCGGGTGGTGCTCGATGACGATGACCGACTTGCCGGAGTCGACGAGCCGGTCGAGCAGGCCGAGCAGCTGCTCGACGTCGGCGAGGTGGAGGCCGGAGGTCGGCTCGTCGAGGACGTAGACGCCGCCCTTCTCGGCCATGTGGG
>DASUUL010000272.1:0-5368 GCA_036374115.1 Acidimicrobiia bacterium
GAGCTCGCCGAGCTGCCACGACAGCAACAGGTCGGCGAGCGCGGGGTTCCGAGGCAGCACCGGACCGTGGAGGTAGGTGCCGACGAGGCGTTCGGCGCGCACGCCGTCGGTGCCGTCGCCGTTCCCGACGCCCGTGATCACACGGCCGAGCGGACGCTCGCCGGCGCCGAGGGTCGTGCGGCCGCCGTGGTTCTCGAACCCGGTCAGGCGCGGCAGCGACGGGTCCTCGGGCTCGACCACGACCTCCCCGATGAAACGTGGGCCGCCGCCGGGGCGGGTGACAACGTCGATCAGCCCGAGCCCCTCGATCGATTCGCCCTCGGGCGTGTCGTAGCGATGGCCGATGAGCTGGAAGCCGGCGCACACCGCGAGCACGACCGCGCCGTTGGCCCGGGCCTGGCGCACATTCGCCCCCGAGGCCCGCATGCCGGCCGCCGCCATCGACTGGGGGTCGTCCTCGCCGCCGCCGAAGAGGTAGACGTCGAGCAAGGACGGGATGGGCTCGCTCGCCGGGACCTCAACGAGCTCGGCGGGGTGGCCGCGCCAGCGCGCCCGCTGCACGAGCACGACGGCGTTGCCTCGGTCGCCGTAGGTCCCGAGCAGCTCCGGGTAGACGAGCCCGACGCGCAGCACCGAGTCCGCCGTCATCCGTACCTCCGGTAGAGCGCCGAGAACTGCGTGTACGTGGCGATCACGTTGACCTCGTCGCCGTCGAGGAGATGCGCGGCGCGGATCGGGTCGGGCTCGAGCACGTGGTCTACCTCCGCGTACCGGAGCCGGACGGCGACGTCGAGGGCGCGCTCGCCCGACGCCGCGACCGGATGCCCTCGGAGGAGCTCGTAGGGCACGTCCCACAGCCACGACGGGTCCTTGCCGTCGGCGACGCGCGCGTTGACCGCGATCACCACCGCGCCCGGGCGGCGACCGAGGTGGTGGAGCACCTCGCTCCACCCGGCGGGGTTCTTGGCGAGGAGGATCCGCAGCGGCCGCCCGTCGTCGAGGCGGATCATGCGGTAGCGGCCGGCGACCGTGCTGATCTGCTCCGCGGCGTGGGCCGCGGTCTCCGGCGGCACGTCGAAGTGCGTGACCGCGGCCGCGATCGCCAGGGCGGCGTTGGCGCGGTTCCACCGACCGGGCAGCCGGAGGCGCAACGGGATCGTCCGGCCGTCGAGCACCAGGTCGCCCGACGCGTCGAGCCGGTTCTGGGTCTGGGGCTGGGTGAAGCCGCACCCGGTGCAGTCGAAGCCGCGGTCCGTCCAGTGCAGGAGGGCACCGCAGCTCGGGCAGGTGGCGGCGTCGTTGCGCCAGCCCGCGCCGAGCTCGACCCAGGTCGTCTTCGCCGGCGCGGCCGCCCAGGCGACGTGGGGATCGGACGCGTTGGCGACGACCCGGAGGTTCGGGTGGGCCTCGGCGACCTGGCGCCAGCTGTGGCCCACGGCGTGCACCTCCCCGTACCGGTCGAGCTGATCGCGGCTGAGGTTGCCGAGCACGAGCAGGTCCGCCTGCAACGGGTCGACGACCCGGGGCACCACGCGCTCGTCGACCTCGAGCACGGCGACGCCGGGCCGGTGGGCACCCGCCAGGGTCGGGGCGATACCCGACGTGAGGTTGGCGCCCGTCGAGTTGCTCACCACCGGGTGCCCGGCCGCTTCGACGGCCGCGGCCAGCAGCCGCGTGGTCGTGGTCTTCCCGTTGGTGGCCGACACCAGCGCGATCCGTTGCCCCGGGGCGAGCTCGGCCAAGGCGCCCGGCGCGATCGCGTTCAGGATCCGGCCGCTGATCGTGGCGCCCGCACCCTGGCCGGTCGAGCGCGAAAGCCAGCCGGCGAGCCGGCCCGCGAAGACGGCCACCCGGGTGCGGGCGGAGACCTTCCTCACGTGCGCTCGCACCAGTAGGCGTCCACGCGGTAGGGGACGAAGAGCTCGTCGCGGCCCTGCGTCTCGGGGTGCGTCGCCAGCAGCCGGCGGACCTCGTCGAGCACGGCGCCCCGGTCGGGCGGGGGGAGCGCGGCGACGTGGCTCACACCCCGGAAGCGCTCGACCACACCCTCGGGTGTGAAGGCCTGCTCGTGGCGGAACGTCGCCTCGTGCATCGGCCCGAAGCCGGGCCGGTCGCCGAGGGCCGACTCGTTCCAGTTCTCGTGGTCGCGCCACGGTGCCCGCTTCTCGACCCGGTCCATGATCGCCCACGCCTGGTCGACCCAGTCGACCGACCGGTCGCGGGCGTTCCAGATCACGCCGACGCGCCCGCCGGGCCGCAGCACCCGCGCCAGCTCCGCGAACGCGGCCTCGGTGTCGAACCAATGGAGCGCCTGGGCGATCGTGACCGCGTCGAGCGCACCGGCGGCGAACGGGAGCGCTTCGGCCGTGCCCGCCGCGATCGGTACGCCGGGCACCACCGTCGCGAGGACGCGCCGCATCCCCTCGACCGGCTCGACCGCGGTGACGTCCGCGCCGGTGGGTACGAGCAACCGGGTGAGCTTGCCGGTGCCGGCGGCGAGGTCGACCACGCGCCGGCCCGGCGCGACGGCGAGCGCGTCGACGAGCCAGGCAACGGCCTCGGGCGGGTACGACGGGCGCGACCGCTCGTAGACCGCGGCCTCGCTCCCGAACCCTTGGCGGGCGACCTCGTGGACGGTCATGGCGGACCATCATCCCATTCCCGCCCGACCCGGCCCCAGCCGCGTCAATAAGCTCCGACCATGCCGAGCGGGCGCAATGCCGCAGCCGGGCTGGCCGCACTGGCGCTGCTGGCGGCGGGCGCGGCGTGTTCGTCCGGCGGTGGGGGAACGGGCGATTCCGAGGCGGCGGCGGGCGAGCTCACCGCCTTGACCTACAACGTCGCCGGCCTGCCCGAGCCACTGTCGGGCTCGGAGCCGGCGACCAACACGCCGCTCATCAGCCCGCTGCTCAACGACTACGACCTGGTGCTCGTGCAGGAAGACTGGGTGGATCCCGTACCCCCGGCGGAGGGGTTCGACTTCTACCACGACGACCTGATCGCCGGGATCGACCACGAGCACGTGTCCACCCCGGCGGTGCCGCCCCTCGGCTCGGACCCACGCCGTCCCGACGCGCTCGTCGCCGACGGCCTCAATCGCATGTCGCGGTTCCCCTTCGGTGAGATCACCCGTGAGATGTGGGCGGACTGCTTCGGCAGTCTCGACACGAGCGACGGCGGCGCCGCCGACTGCCCGTCGCAGAAGGGCTTCTCGGTGGCCCGCACCGAGCTCGCTCCCGGCGTCGAGGTCGACGTCTACAACCTGCACGCCGAGGCGGGGAGCACGCCGCGCGACGTCGAGGTGCGGGCCGCCGACTTCGAGCAGCTCGCCGAGTTCGTGAACGACTACTCGGCCGGGCGAGCGGTGATCGTCGGTGGCGACTTCAACCTCCATACCGACGAGGAACCCGATCGATCGGTCTTCGACTCGTTCCTCGCTGCGACCGATCTCGCCGACGTCTGCGAGGTGGTCGACTGCGGCGACGACGCCGACAAGATCGACAAGTTCGTGTTCCGCGCCGGCGGCGGCGTGGAGCTCGAACCACGTTCGCACCGCTTCGAGCGGGAGAAGTTCCGGCGCGACGACGGTGAGCCGCTCTCCGACCACGACGCACTGGCGGTGACGTTCGCGTGGTCGGCGTGACGCCTCAGGTCGCTCGGGCGAGCTCCGCCATCTGGGTGAACATGGTGACCACGTCGGACGGCGGGTCGCCGCCGAAGTCGCGGTAGAGGGCGGTGACGTTCACCACCAGGCGCTCGGCTTCACCCCACGATTCGTAGTCGTCGAGCGAGATCTCGCGCGCGGCCTCGATGGGGGAGAGACCGGCTTCGTAGCGGAGCCGGGCCTCGGCGGTCAGGTACTCGAGGTACGCCTTGAGATCGAGCACGGCGCCGTTGTCGGTGACCGGACCGTGACCCGGGACCACGGTCGTCGCGTCGAGCGCGACGATGCGGTCGCACGCCGCGATCCAGTTCGCCACCGGGCCCGCCCACACCACCGGGTGGCCACCGTGGAAGAGCAGGTCACCTGTGAACACGACGCGTTCGTCGGGCAGGTGGACGACCACGTCGCCTCGGGTGTGGGCGGGACCGAGCTCGAAGAGCCGGACGGGGCGGTCGCCCACGGTGAGCTCGAGTGTGCCTTCGAAGGTGTCCGTCGGCGGTGTGAGCGTGATGCCCTCGAACGTGAACGGTCCGAAGATCGACGTGACGTATTCGCCCAGCTCACCCAGCTCGGGTGCCGCCTGCACGAACCCGCCCAAGACCTCTGGTGGCGCGTCGCTCATCTCCTCGGCGCCGGCTCGGGACGCGATGATGCGCGCGTCACCCACGAGCTCGTTGCCGAAGCAGTGGTCGCCGTTGGCATGGGTGTTGACCAGCGTGTCGATGCGGGCCGCCGCCGGAGTGGTGCGCCGCATGGTGTCGAGCATCTCGCCCGTGAGGCGGAGGTCGAAGAGGGTGTCGACGAGGAGCGAGGCGTCGCCGTCGACGACCAGCCCGGCGTTGCTCCATCCCCATCCGCCGTCGGGCTGGAGATAGGCGAAGACGCCGTCAGCGACCTCGTGGAGACCCTTCGAGTAGGGAGGCGTCACGCGACCCGAGGCTAGCCACGATCCCCCCAACCAGCGCGCCGAGCGCGCCGTTCTGTGCGCGTTCGACGCGCAGGTTCGAGGAGGGTTGGTTTGGCCGCCGGCTCAGCCGTGGAGACCGCACTCGATCTTGTCGGTGCCGGCCCAGCGCCCGGCGCGGCCGTGCTCGCCGTCGCCGACGGGCTGTGTGCAGGGCCAGCAGCCGATCGACCGGTAGCCGCGCTCGCGCAGGGGGTGGACGGGCAGGCCCCGGTCACGGGCGTAGCCCTCGACGTCGAGGTCGGTCCAGGTCGCGAGCGGGTTGACCTTCACCAGGCCCTTGCCCACGTCGTAGCTCACGATCGGCGCCGCCGCCCGGGTGGGCGCCTCCGAGCGGCGCAACCCGGTCATCCAGGCCGACTTGCCCGCCAGCGCCCGGCGGAGCGGGTCGATCTTGCGGGCCGCGCAGCAGCCGTCGGGATCGTCGGCCCACCGGTCGTCGGGCTCCACCTCCGGGTGCATGATCGTGAGGTTCATCCCGTAGCGGGCGCGCAACGACTCCACGTAGTCGAGCGTCTCGGGGAAGTGGTACTGCGTGTCGAGGAACACGACCTCGATGTCGAGCGCGACCCGGATCGCCATGTCGAGCAGTACGCAGTCCTGGCCCGACATCGCCAGGACGATGTCGGAGCCGTACTGCTCCCAGGCCCACGCGACCACCTCGGACGCGGGCGCGGTCTCGAAGCCGGCCGAGATCTCGGCCAGCCGCGCCAGATCCGGGAGATCGGTGTCGACCGTCG
>DASUUL010000273.1:0-9945 GCA_036374115.1 Acidimicrobiia bacterium
AACGTCTGGCCGTGCTGGTTGGCGAGCAGCGTGGTGGGCACGAGGATCGCCACCTGCTTGCCGTCCTGGACCGCCTTGAACGCCGCCCGTACCGCGACCTCGGTCTTGCCGTAGCCGACGTCGCCGCAGACGAGCCGGTCCATCGGGATGGGTCGCTCCATGTCGGCCTTGACCTCGTCGATCGCCCGCGCCTGGTCGGGCGTCTCCTCGTACGGGAAGGCCTCCTCGATCTCGCGCTGCCACGGCGTGTCGGCGGCGAACGCGTGCCCGGGTGTCGCGAGGCGCCGCCGGTACAGCACCACCAGTTCCTGGGCGATGTCGCGCACGGCCTTGCGGACGCGCGCCCGGGTCTTCTGCCAGTCGGCGCCGCCGAGGCGGTTCAGGGTCGGGTTGTCGCCACCCGTGTAGCGGCGCACCGTGCCCACCTGGTCGGTGGGTACGTACAGCTTGTCGCCGCCCTTGTACTCGAGCAGCAGGTAGTCGCGCTCGGCCCCGCCGAGCGAGCGTTTGGTCATCTCCACGTAGCGACCGACGCCGTGCTGGTGGTGCACGACGAAATCACCCGGCTCGAGCGCGTCGTAGAAGTCGGTGCCGCGGGCGGCGCCCCGCCGGGCGGTCGGGCGCCGGTGCACCCGCCGCCGACCGGTGAGGTCGGCCTCGGCGACGAGCGCCAGCTTGACGGCCGGCAGCACGACGCCGCGCTCGAGCGGCGCGACCACGAGCGCGGGCCCGCCCGACCCGAGCGTGTCGCGCACCTCGACGCCCTCGTCGGCGAGCACGGCGCGAAGCCGGTCGGCCGAGCCGGTGCCCTCGGCTGCCAGCACCACCTCGTAGCCCTCCCGCCGCAGCGAGCCCAGCCGCCGGGCGAGGCTCTCGGCGTCGCCCACGACGGGGTCGAACGCGGTGGCCGCGAGCCGGGGCGTGTCGGGCCCCTCGGGCGCGGTGGGGACGGCGACGGCGCCGGCCTCGGTATGCGCGAGCAGGCGGTCGAACGGCAGCGACAGGCGGGGGAGCTCGCGCCCGCCCGCCACACCCCAGGTGCCTGCGAGCGCGGCGCCCAGCGACTCCTCCTCGTCGAGGAGCTCCTGGGCCCGGTCTCGCATGCGCTTGGGCTCCACCAACAGCACGACGGCGTCCTTCGGGAGCAGGTCGGCCAGCAGGTGCTCGCCCTCGGTGAGCCAGGGCAGCCACGACTCCATGCCGTCGAAGATCTCGCCCGTGGCGAGGCGGTCCCATTGCTCGCGCCCCCAGGGCTCCCGCTGCACGAGCGCCTCGGCACGCGCCCGCACCTCGTCGGTGGGGAGCAGCTCGCGCGTCGGGAACATCCACGCGTCGGCGAGCTCGTGGGTGGAGCGCTGGTCGGCCACCGAGAACGCCGACAGCCGGTCGACCTCGTCGCCCCACAGGTCGATGCGCACGGGATGGTCGGCGGTGCTCGGGTAGACGTCGACGATCGAGCCCCGCACCGCGACCTCGCCCCGGCTCTCGACCTGGTACTCGCGCCGGTAGCCGCCACCCACGAGCCGGGCGACGAGGTCGTCGCGGTCGAGGCGCTCGCGGGGCCGGATCACCACCGGCTCGACGTCCTCCACGTGGGGGCCCAGGCGCTGCACCAGCGCCCGCACCGGCGCGACCACCACCGCCGGGAGGTGCTCACCCCCGGTGCGGAGCCGCCACATCGCGCGGAGGCGGCGCCCCATGGTCTCGAGCGACGGTGACACCCGCTCGAAGGGCAGCGTCTCCCACGCCGGGAAGAGCTCCACCGCCTCCGGACCCAGGAACCGGGCGAGGTCGTGCTCGAGGCGCTCGGCCTCGGCGCCGGTCGGGACCGCGACCACCACCGGCCGCCGGGTGGTGGCCCCGGCGAGGGAGGCGACGAACAGCACCCGGGCGGGGTCGGGCACCGCCACCACGGGCTCGCGGCCGATCACGGCGCGTACCGCCGGCTCCTCGGCGAGGAGCGACGCCAGCGAGGCAAGGGGCGGAGCGGGGGGGTCGGTCGTGGTGGTCATTCGGCGTCGGTCATTCGGCGTCGTGAGCGCGCGTGGACGCCCGGAACGCGGCCGCGTCCCGGGGGTCGTCTCAGGATACCGGGCGCCGCGGCGTCACCTTCCCCGGGAAAGCACGGGAACGCCGCCGCCGGACGTCACACGCGGCGGGTGTTGAAGCGGTTCATCGCCGCTTCGACACCGTCGCACACGATCGCCTCGACGGCGTCGGCCGCCTCCTCGATCGTCACGTCGATCTCGGCCCGCTCGCGTTTCGAGAACCCGCGGAGCACGTGGTCGGCGCCGCGCTCCTTCGATACGGGCTTGCCGACCCCGATGCGGACACGCTGGAAGTCGTTCGTGTGGAGGTGGGCCACGATCGAGCGCAGCCCGTTGTGCCCGGCGAGGCCACCACCCGACTTCACCTGGAGCCGGGCCACCGGGAGATCGAGCTCGTCGTGCACGATCACGAGCTGCTCCGGCTCCACGCCGTAGCGCCGTACGAGTGGCCGGACGGCCTCACCCGAGTCGTTCATGTAGGTGAGCGGAACGGCCAGGGCCACGCGCTTGGCGCCGATGCGCACCTCGTCGACCCGGGCTCGTTCCTTGCCCTTGCGGAGGGTGCCTCCGTGGCGCCGCGCGAGCAGCTCGACCGTCTCGGCGCCGACGTTGTGGCGGGACCGGGCGTACTCGTCGCCGGGATTGCCGAGTCCGACGACGAGGAGATCGGCGGGAGTGCCGGTGCGCGGCGCCCGCTCCCGCCGGCGCCGCAGCACCACCGGCTCCTACTCCCCGCCGCTCTCGCCTTCGGCGGCCTCGCCACCCTCGGCGGCGGGCGCCTCCCCCTCGGACGGGGTCTCGCCCGCGGGCACCTCGCCCTCGGCGGCTTCGCCCTCGAGCTCCTCGCCCTCCTCGGGGGCCTCGGGCTCCTCGACGACGCGGGGCACGACCACTTGGACGACGAGCTCGTCGGGCTCGTTCAGCACGGTGACGCCGGCGGGCACGGCCAGCTCCTCGATGCGCAGCTGGCTCCCGATCTCGAGCGCGGACACGTCGGCCTCGATGGCGTTTGGAATATCGGCGGGCTTCGCCTCGATGCTGAGCGAGAACACGAGCTGCTCGACGATGCCGCCGTCGCGCACACCCGCGGGCTCGCCCTCGAGGTGTACGGGGATCTCGGCCTGCACGGCGACATCGCGCCGGATGCGGACGAAGTCGACGTGCACGAGGTCGCCCCGGGTGGGGTGGCGCTGGATCTGGCGGGCGAGCGTCAGGATGTCGTCGCCGTCGCACCGCAACGTGATGAGGGCGTTGGCGCCGGCCTCACCACTCAGGATGTGCTGGAGCTCGCGGGCGGGGACGGTCACCTTGACGGTGTCGGTGTCGAGCCCGTAGACGACGGCCGGCACCTTCCCCTCCCGGCGCAGGCGCCCGGCGGGTCGGCTGCCCACGACCGTGCGGGGCTCGGCGGTGAGAACGATGTCGTCGGGCACGGGATACCTCTCGGGGTGCCTTGCGAGGACCAGAAACTCTACCAAAGGGCCTCGGAACCCAAGGAGCTGCCATCCAGCGGCAGGCGGCCGGGTTCCCCGGCCGCCGAACCGCCAGCCGCGTGCGGGAGCGGCGAGCGAAGCGAGCGCGACCAGAGACGATGGCTACACGTTGTCGCCGCGGAAGATCTCGGAGACCGAGGTGTCCTCGAAGACCGCGTCGAGGGCCCGGGCCACGATCGGGGCGATCGACAGCACGGTCATACGGTCGAACTGCTTCTCCCCCGGGATGGGCAGGGTGTTGGTGAGCACGAGCTCGCGGATGGGGGCGGCCTGGAGTCGCTCCACCGCCGGGCCCGACAGGAGCCCGTGGGTCGCGAGCACGTAGACCTCGGTCGCGCCCCGCTCCATCAGCAGGCGGGCGGCGCTGCACACGGTGCCGGCGGTGTCGATCATGTCGTCGATGATCAGGCAGGTGCGGCCGTCGACGACGCCGACCACCTCGGTGGCCTCGGCGACGTTGTGGGTGCCCTTCGGCCGGCGCTTGTCGATGAACGCCAGCTCGGTGTCGATGTGGTCGGCTTCGTCGAGATAGTTGGCGAAACGCCGGGTCAGCTTGCCGCCGCCGGCGTCGGGCGACACGACCGTGACCGGACCGGAGAGCTCGGAGATCATGCGATCGGCGAGCAACGGCACGGCGGTGAGGTGGTCGACGGGCATGTCGAAGAAGCCCTGCGCCTGGCCGGTGTGCAGGTCGACGGTCACGACCCGGTCGGCGCCCGCCACCGTGATCATGTCGGCGACCAGCCGGGCGGTGATCGGCTCGCGGCCCTCGGCCTTGCGGTCCTGGCGGGCGTAGCCGTAGAAGGGGCACACGGCGGTGATCCGCTTGGCCGACGCCCGCTTGGCGGCGTCGATCATGATCAGCTGCTCCATGATGCGATCGTTGATCGGGTCGCAGTGGCTCTGCACCACGAACACGTCGGCACCGCGGATGCTCTCGCCGTAACGGCAGTACAGCTCACCGTTGGCGAAGCTCGACAGCACGATCTCACCGAGGGGCACACCGAGAGCCTCGGCGATCTCCTTGCTCAGGGCGTCGTTGCCCCGCCCCGCGAAGAGCATCAGCCGCTTCGTCGTCGTCACCTGCATTCGCCGCGCCTCCACTCGGGTCCGCTCGCCACTACTCGTCCCCCTGCTCCTCACGATCATCGCGCCGGGCGACCCAACCCTCGTCGACCGTGGCCGGCACGCCCTTCGCCAGCGCGCCCGGGGGCACGTCGCGGGTCACGACCGCACCTGCGGCCGTGTACGCCCCCTCGCCGATCGCCACCGGCGCCACCAGCACGTTGTTGGAACCGATGCGGGCATCCCGCCCGACGGTCGTGCGGTGCTTCTCGCGGCCGTCGTAGTTGGCGGTGATGGTCCCGGCGCCGATGTTCGCCCCCGGCCCGATGTCGGCGTCGCCCACGTACGACAGGTGCGGAACCTTCGCACCCTCGCCGATCTCGGCGTTCTTGATCTCGACGAAGTTGCCGAGGTGGGCCCGGGCGCCGATGCGACTCCCCGGACGGAGATGGGCGAAGGGACCGCACGTGACCTCGTCGGCGATCTCGGCGTCACGCGCGACCGTCTGGCGCACCACGGCTCGCTCCCCCACGATCGTGTCGACGAGGTGGGTGTCGGGACCGATCTCGGCGCCGGCGCCCACGACCGTGCGCCCCTCGAGGATGGTCCCCGGGAGCAACCGGCAGTCGGGTTCGAGCTCGACGGAGGCGTCGACGTAGGTGCGCGCCGGATCGGTCATGCTCACGCCCTCGCGCATCCAGCGGTCGTTGATGCGGGCGCGCAGTACCGCCTCGGCGGCGGCCAGCTGGGCGCGGTCGTTCACGCCGACGGGCTCGGACGGGTCGTCGGCAGCCATGGCGGTCACGACGTGACCCGTCTCGCGCAACACCTCCACGACGTCGGTCAGGTAGTACTCGCCCTGGGCGTTCTCGGGGCTCAAGCGCCGGAGGGCGGGGGCGAGCAGGCCCCGCCGGAAGCAGTAGATGGACGTGTTCCACTCGTCGATGGCGAGCTCGGCCTCGTCGGCGTCGGCCTGCTCGACGATGTGGCTCACCTTGCCGGCGTCGTCGCGGACGACGCGGCCGTAGCCGCCGGGATCGGAGACCGCGGTCAGCAGGGTGGCGGCGGCGTCGGCAGCGCGGTGCTCGCGCGCCAGGGCGGCGAGTGTCTCCGACCGCAGGAGGGGTGTGTCGGCAGGGACGACCAGCAGGTCGTCCTCGACGTCGCCGTCGAAGGAGGTCGCGGTGAGCGCCACGCTGGCGGCGTCACCGGTGCCGCGCTGGACCCGCTGCTCCACGAACTCGACGGGCATCTCGGTGGCAAGCTGCTCCTGGACGGTCTTGGTGACGCGCTCGGCGCCGTGGCCGACGACCACCACGATGCGCTCCAGGGGCAGCGGCACGAGCGCGTCGATCACGTGGAGGAGCATCGGGCGCCCGCAGAGCGGGTGCAGCACCTTGGGGGTCGCGGACCGCATCCGGGTGCCCTCGCCGGCCGCGAGCACGACCGCGGAGATCGGCCGGTACTGGCCTGTGCTCATGGTCGTCTCCTGTGGGCTCTGGGCTCCATCGTCTGGTTGGCGTGTCTGCTTGGCGGGTGCTCGGGGGCGAGGTTTCGAACCTCGACCTGGGACTCCAAAGGACCCCGTGCTGCCGTTACACCACCCCCGAACGACTGCGATCGACGTCTTCGACGATAGACGCAAGCCGGCCACGGCGGTGGTCTCGGCCTCCGTCCTCCGGCCTGCTCCGGGTCAATGATGGAAGCCGCTGTGCTTCGGTGTGGGGAGTGGGACGGTGAGCTCGTCGAGGTAGCCGAGGTGACGATGGATGTCGGCGACGAGCAGGTCGGCGAGGTCGCGCGAGAAACCGTTGCGGACGACGATGCGCAGCGCGGCGAGGTCCTGGCGATTCTCGGGAAACGTGTAGGCGGGCACGAGCCAGCCCCGGTCGCGCAGCCGCTCCGACACGTCGAAGACCGTGTAGTTCCGGGCCTCGTCGTCGAGTGCGAACGCGAACACCGGGAGCTCGCTGCCGTCGGTGATCAGCCGGAACGGCCCGATCCCGGCGATGGCGTCGGCGGTGTAACGGGCGACGTCACGGCACTCCTGCTGCACCCGGCGGTACCCGTCGAAGCCGAGACGGAGCAGGTTGTAGTACTGCGCCGCGACCTGGTTGCCGGGCCGGGAGAAGTTGAGCGCGAACGTCGGCATGTGCCCGCCGAGGTAGTTCACGTCGAAGACGAGATCGCCGGGGAGGGCATCGGGGTCGCGCCAGATCACCCAGCCGACGCCCGGGTACACGAGGCCGTACTTGTGGCCGGAGGTGTTGATCGACTGCACCCGCGGGAGCCGGAAGTCCCAGACGAGATCGGGATCGATGAACGGCGCGACGAAGCCGCCCGAGGCAGCGTCGACGTGCACTGGAACGTCGAGGCCGGAGCCGGCGGCATGGCGGTCGAGGGCCGCACAGATCTCGGCGACGGGCTCGTAGGAGCCGTCGAACGTCGACCCGAGGATCGCGACGACGCCGATCGTGTTCTCGTCGCAGAGGGCAACGGCCCGCTCGGGGGTGAGGTGGTAGGTGTCGCCCTGCATGGGGACGAGCCGGGGCTCGACCTCCCAGTAGCGACAGAACTTGTCCCAGCACACCTGCACGTTGGCGCCCATCACCAGATTGGGGCGGTCGGTGGGCTTCCCGGCCTGCTGCCGGCGAGCCCGCCAGCGCCACTTGAGCGCCATGCCGGCGAGCATCGCCGCCTCGCTCGAGCCCGTCGTCGACGTGCCGGTGGCGGAGTCGCCGTCGGGTGAGTTCCACAGGCGACTGAGCATGTTCACGCACCGCTCCTCGAGCTCGGCCGTCCGCGGATACTCGTCCTTGTCGATCATGTTCTTGTCGAACGTCTCCGCCATGAGCCGCTCGGCCTGCGGCTCCATCCACGTGGTGACGAAGGTGGCGAGGTTGAGACGGGCGTTGCCGTCGAGCATGAGCTCGTCGCGCACGAACCGGTACGCGGTGTCGGGGTCCATCTCGGACTCGGGGATCGAATGGCGGGGCGCCCGCCGCTCCTCGCCCGGGCGGGCGTACATCGGGCTCAGCAACAGCGGCTCGAGGTCCTTGACGAGCTTCTCGTGGAGGGCCAAAGGATGCTCCGGGTCAGTGGGCGGGCACGGATCGGGCGTGGGCATGGGCCGCGAGCGGATGCGGGGAGACCGGCGCCGCGGCGGCGGCCGGCTCGTCGGTGAAGTGGATCCGTCGCAGCATCGTGAACGCGATCACGCTGCCGAGGACGAGCACGGCGACCACCACGAGATACGCCACCCGGAGGCTGGACGCGAACGCGTCGTTCATCGCGTCGATGACGCGGTCGACCGAGGTCCCCGGGACGTCGGAGGCGGCCGGCGGCAGCGTCCCGCCGTTGGCCTCGCTGAGCGTGCGGTCGAGCTGGCTCGCCTGCGAGTCGGAGATCCCCAGGTCGCCGGCGAGCCTCGTGCGCGTGAGCGTGAGGATGATGCTGGTGAGCACGGCGAGGCCGAGCGTGCCACCCACCTGTCGCACCGCCTGCAGCACGCCCGACGCCTGGCCGCGCTGCTCGGCGGGGGCGGCGTTCATGCCATCGGTGTTCGCCGGTGTCATGACGAGCGCGATCCCGATGCCCAGCGCGACGTACCCGGGTACGAACCACCAGTACGACAGCCGTGTCACCACGATGGCGCTCACGAGAAAGCCGAGCGCGGAGGCGGCGCACCCGGCGGTCACCAGACCGCGGGGCCCGAGTCGGTCGTAGAGCTTCCCGACCCGCGGCGCCAGGATCAGCAGCGGGATCGTGAGCGGGAGCAGGGCCAGGCCCGCCTCGACCGGGGAGAAGCCCAGCGAGTCCTGCACGAAGATCGACCCGAACACCGAGATGCCCATCAGCGCGAACTGCACGATGAACAGCACGATGTTGTCGCCGGTGAAGTTCCGCGACCGGAACAGCGACAGCTCGATCAGCGGATCGACCCGGTGCAGCTCGACGAGCACGAACAGCCCGACGCCGGCCACCCCCCCGAGCAGGGGCACGAAGACCGACGGCGACGCCCAGCCCCATGAGCCGCTCTGCATCAACGCGAACACGGCTGCCGTCAGCCCGGCGACGAGGAGGAACGCGCCTCGCCAGTCGAAGCGACCCTGCACGGGGACCGGGGGGCTGCTCGGCCGGGCGATCAGCGTCATCGCGATGGTGCCGACCCCGACGGGGACGTTGATGAAGAACACCCACTCCCAGCCGAAGTGCTCCGTGAGCACGCCGCCGATGAGCGGGCCGAGCGCGAGGAAGGCCATCGAGATCCCGGCGTAGATGCCCATCGCACGGCCGCGCTCCTCCACCGGGAACGCGTTGGTCACGATGGCCTGCGACGACGGGATCATCAGCGCGGCCCCCACACCCTGCACGGCCCGCGCCGCGATGATGTGCCAGCCCGCGGTGCTGAGCCCGGCGATCATCGAGCAGCCGACGAACACCACGATGCCGATCAGGAAGGTGCGCGTCCGGCCCAGGTTGTCGCTGACCCGCCCGGCGAGGGCGACGAGCGCCGCGATGACCAGCAGGTAGCCGTTCATCACCCACTGCAGCGCGGTGGCGGAGAGGTCGAGCGACCGCTGGATCGAGGGTAACGCGACGCTCACGACCGTCTCGTCGATGAGGATCATCGACAGCGCGCCCGTCATCGCGACCAAGGTGAGGTACCTGCCCCCGCCGGGCCTCGCTCCCGGCCCCGCCGCGACCGGCGCCTGCGTCACGCCTGCCCCCGGCTCATTGGCTCCCCTTGGTGGGTTCGGGGTCGTGCGCATCCGCCGCCCGGGCCGCCGTGACCGCCGGGAACGCGCTCGGCACCACCTGGGCGCGGACGTCGGCGGGCAGGCTCACGTCGCCGGCCGTGCGCCCCACACTGAAGTTCCGCTCGTAGCGCTTGCGGCCGATCATGGCACCCGCCCACCGCACGATCGTGGAGGAGCGGCTGTCGAAGTTGCACAGGAACGCGAGGTGGACGAAGCACCACACCAGCCATGCGGGGAACCCGCTCATCCGCAGGCGCCCGGCGCTGAGCACCGCCCGGAAGCGCCCGATCGTCGCCATGGTCCCCAGATCGCGGTACTTGAAGGGCGTGGCCCCGGCCTCGCCGCGAATTCTCCGCAGGATCGTCACCGACGCATGGAGGCCGCCCTGGATCGCGACCTCGGCCACTCCGGGGAGGTCGTCGAGGGCCATCATGTCGCCGACCACGAACACCTCCGGGTGCCCGGGAAGCGTGAGATCGGGGAGCACCGCGATCCGGCCGGCGCCGTCGAGCGCGGCGCCGGTGACCTTCGCCAGCTCGGACGCCAGCGGCGACGCCTGCACCCCCGCCGCCCAGATGA
>DASUUL010000274.1:0-7137 GCA_036374115.1 Acidimicrobiia bacterium
GGGTCTTGATCACGCCGAGCAGGCCGCCGCCGATGTTGGTGCGCGAGACCGTGAACGTGCTCACGGGCCGGCCCGGCGGGGTGACGCCGAGGTCCGACACGTTGGCGGCCGCGCACACCACCAGCTCGGTCTTCCCGCTCTGGTCCGACAGTTTGATCGCGTGGTCGTAGTCGACCTCGCGCACGAGCGGGGTCTCGAAGCCGTCGCGCGTGTAGCGCTGAAGCGCGAACGCGCTCGAGAGGCGCCGCTTGTAGAACGGGTGCACCGACCAGCGGGTGAGGTCGCCGCACGACCACAGCAGCAGCAGCGCGACCGCGCAGCCCGTCGCCAGCGTCACCTGGCCGACCGTCGCCCGCTGCTGCGCTGCCCACACGATGAGCACGAGGAACACGGCCAGGATCGCCAGCGGGCCGACGAGCGCGCCCACGATCGACACGAACGCCGCCCGCACCTTCGGGCCCGCCTTGCTGACGAGCTCCCGGGCCTTCTCCACCACCTTCCCGCCCGCCACCGCCGGCGCCACCGCCCGGGCGGCGCTCAGGTCGGCGATCAGCGCGGCGACGATCGCGAGCACGCCCGCGCCGCTGAAGCCGCCGAGGTCGCGGGCCGCGCCGGCGCGGTTCTGGAGGAACGTGACGAGCTCAGGGAGGCCGATCCCGAGCACGAGCACCGCCACCGCCGCCAGGAGCACGCGGTCCGACCACGTCTCCAGGAGCACGCTGCTGCGCTCCCGTGACGGGCGCAGCACCAGGTTCACCAGCCCGACGAAGAGGGCGACCCCCGCCAGCCCCGCGAGGACGATGAGCAACGCCTCGCTGGTGTCGCGGTCGACGCAGGGCTCGTCGCCGCACCGTTCCGACACGCGGCCGTTGGCGGAGTCGAGCAGCGCCGGCTCGGCGAGCTCCAGGCGGCCCGCGTCCACGAGGAGGACGCTGGCGTCGCTGAAGGTGACCCGGGCGTTCTCGGTCGCGGCCTTCGTCGAGCCCGACGCCAGCTGCACCGGGCTCCCCGGCACGAGGTCGGCCACCCCAACTTCGACCTTCACGCGGTTGCCCTCGGCGAGCGTCATCGACGTGTCGGCGGGCAGCTCGACCAGCCCCTCCTGCTCCTCGCCCTCGGCCCGGAACAACGTCACCCGCTGGCCGGTGCGCACCACCAGCCGCGACTCCGACGCCAGCACCACGGTGCTGTTGGGGGCGAGGGCGGGGAGGCGCTCGGCGTTCAGCCGCACCTTCGAGTCGGCCTTCACCCGCAGCCGGGCGGGCGCGGTCAGGAACACCTCGCTGTCGGGCGGCACCCCCGCGTCGCGGTCGGTGGCGGCGAGCGCCCACCCGACGGGCAGGCCCACCACCACCAGGGCGAGCACGACGAGCGAGAGGTTGATCGCCAGCCCCCGCAACGCCCGCCAGACGAGCGCCAGGATGCCGAGCAGTCCGGGGGCGAGGTACGAGCTGTGGTTGCGGAGGTGCTGCTCCTCGGGGGAGCCGTGCCCGAACGGCGGCGGCTCGGGCGCCTCCAGCGTCTCGGGCGGCGAGGTGCTGGCGACGATCGCGACCGCCGACGCGATGTAGGAGCCGCCCGACACCGCTGACAGGAAGTCGGCCTTGCCGTAGCCGTCCTGCTGCTCCTGGAGCGCCTGGAGCGCGCCGAGGTTGAACGCCGCCGAGCGGATGCCCCCGCCCGAGCAGCACACGCCCCGGCGCCCGTCGACGCCGGTGGCGAACACCGGCGGCGGCACCACCAGCTCCTGGGGCTCCCCGGCCAGCCACCGCCGCCACGACCACGGCGCGATCCGGACGGGTCGCGTCGTCGCCATCCGCCCCGCGTCCGACACCTCCTCGGAGGCCATGGTCGGCATGGGCCGCATCCGCTCGCCCACCGGCCTCGGATGCCGGAGCCACCCGATCGTCGCGCCCAGCCCGAACAGGCCCGCCGCGCCGATCAGCACCCACTTCGTCCAGAACAGGCCGGCGGCGAGCGACGCGTCGACGGAGTCGATGTCGCCGTCGAGCATCCCGAGCAGGCGCAGGTCCTCCACCACGTCGAGCAGCCCGGCGACGACTGCGACGCCCGCCATGAGCGCGGCCGCGAGCCGGTAGCGGTTCCAGCGCCGCGCGATGAGGCACGCCCACACCAGCAGGCCGACGTAGACCACGACGAGCACGAGGTCCCACTCGATCGCCTGCCGGGCGTCGGGGATCCGGCCCTCCGATTCCCACGCGCGCACGATCGCCCGCGCCGTGCACACGTCGCCCGAGTTGGCCAGCTCGAGCAGCGACGGATCGTCGATCTGCGTGCGCGAGGGTGGGCAGGCCGCGCCGAGCTGCCGGCCCTCGAAGCTGCCCGTCACCTCGAAGCGCGTGACCGTCAGGGCGAGCACGACCACGGCGGCGACCGGCACGAGGAACGCCGCCACCCAGGGTGCGACGGCCTTGAACCACGGCCAGAAGCGGCCGGTCTCGCCGGACGTCGCTTCGCGCTCCACGTCCCCCTCGCACGCGGGCCCGCGCCCGCCGGATCCGGTGGCAGCATACGGGCCTGCGCCGAACGAATCGTCGATGCCTGGTGCGCAGGGCCTGCCGCGAGCACGGCGGGGTAGCGTGACGTTCGCATGACCCTCGATGTCGCCGTCCGGGGCGGCACGCTCGTCGACGGCACCGGCGCAGCCCGGCGCCGCGCCGACGTCGGCGTGAAGGACGGCGTCGTCGTCGAGATCGCCGAGCAGCTCGACGACCGCAACGCCGGCCGCGAGATCGATGCTTCCGGCTGCATCGTGACGCCCGGGTTCGTCGACCCCCACACCCACCTCGACGCCCAGCTGTGCTGGGACCCGTCGGGATCGCCGTCGTCCCTGCACGGCGTCACCACCGTGGTGATGGGCCTGTGCGGCTTCGGCGTGGCGCCCTGCCGCGAGGGCGGGGGCGAGTACCTGCTGCGCAGCCTCGAGCAGGTGGAGGAGATCCCGTTCGAGAGCACGTCGTTGGGCGTGCCGTTCAGCTGGCGGACGTGGCCCGAGTTCATGGCGCACCTGCGGTCGTTGCCGCTGGGCGTCAACGTCTACGGGTTCGTGCCCCACTCGGCGCTGCGTTACTACGTGATGGGGGAACGGGCTCGCAGCGCGCCCGCCACCGCCGACGAGCGCGCCGCCCTCGTCGCCGAGCTGGGCCGCTCGCTCGAGGCGGGGGCGCTCGGCTTCGCCACGTCACGGGGCCCGAACCACAACGACGCCTACGGCGAGCCGGTGCCGAGCCGGCGCGCCGACGACGCCGAGCTCCAGGCGCTGGTGGGGGCGTGCCGGGGGCGGCCGTGGCAGATCAACGTGGAGACGAAGTTCAGCGGCGACGCCGCCGGCCTGATCGCCGAGGTCGAGCGCTACGTCGGCTGGACCGAGGCCGCCGGCGCCCGCCTGAGCTGGACGCCGTTCTTTGCCGAGCCCGACGACGACGTGTGGCAGCAGGTGCTCGTGCACAACCGCGAGGTCAACGAGCGGGTGCGGGTCGCACCCCAGGTGCTGCCCCAGCCGATCACCACGTCGCTGCGCTTCGACCGGGTGTCGGTGGCGGTGCTGGTCAAGGGGTGGGAAGCGGCGATGAAGGGCTTCTTCGACCTCGACCACGAGGCGCGCCTCGCCCGGGTGGCCGAGCCGGAGTTCCGTACGCTGCTACGCGACGCGCCCGACGACTGCACCGCGATGTTCGGCGCGTGCTACCGGGAGTGGGTGATCGCGTCGTCGCCGTCTCGTCCGGAGCTCCAGGGCCAGACGCTTGCGGACGCCGCGCGCGCCGCGCTGTGCGCACCGACGGATCTCCTCTGCGACCTCCTCCTCGCCGACGAGCTCGCGACCGAGCTCCAGACCCCCGTCGTGAACCGCGACCGTGCCGGCACCGCGCGGCTCGCGGGGGAGCCGAGCACCATGATCGGCCTCGGCGACTCCGGCGCCCACGTGATGAGCGTCACGAACTACACGTACCCCACCGACCTGCTCGCCCGGCTCGTGCGCGACGAGGAGCAGGTGCCACTCGAGGCCGCCGTGCACCGCCTGACCGCCCACCCGGCGCGGTTCCTCGGCATCGACGACCGCGGCACGGTCGAGGTCGGCCGGCCCGCCGACCTGAACGTGATCGACCTCGACCAGCTCGGCGTCGGCCCGCTCACCGTCGCCCGCGACCTCCCGGGCGGCGCGCCCCGCCTCTTCCGGGGCGCTTCCGGCTACCGCGCCGTGCTCGTCGCCGGCGCGTGACCCCGGGCGCTCGGTCGCCGGTCTCCGCACGGGAGCACGGGTGATCCGGGCGGTGGTGTTCGACCTCGACGGCGTGCTGATCGACTCCGAGGCCACGTGGTCGGCGGCGCACCCTCCCATCGAGCACGCTCGAGGAGGCACGCGGCTGGTCAGGTACCGCGCGGTCGGTAGATCGCCGTGTGGGCGCTGCGCACGACGGGCCGGTCGCCGGCGAGTTGCAGCACGTCGAGGTCGACGAACTGGTGGCCCTTGCGCTCGTACACGCCGGTCACTCGCGCCCGCGTCTCGACCAGGTCGCCGTCGGTCACGGTGCCGAAGAACCGCACGGAGCTCTCCACGTGGATCCACGGCCCGAGCCGCACGTTGGCGGTGAGCACGTAGTTGGCGAACCGCAGCAGCCAGCCCGGGTGGGCGACGCGCTCGGTGCGGAACAGGGGTAGCTGCTCGCGGACGTCGTCGAGGTACTCGTTGCAACGGTCGGCGCGGAAGTGCACCTCGAGGCGGCCGAACGGCCGGCTGGTGAGGATCTCGGGCGTCGCGACCGGTGCCGCCTCGGGTGGGTCGCCGGCGGGCCAGTCGTCGATCGGCGGGGGCGCGGCGGGTTCGGCGGGTAGTACTGCCCGGCTGCGGGCGCACTCGGTACCGGCGGGGTCGGTGAGCACGAGGTCGAGCGCGCCGTCGCCGTCGGCCGTGGCGGTGATGTCGACCTCGTCACCGTCGTAGACGGGCGACGCGAACCGGGCGGCCATGCTGCCGCGCTCGACCCAGTCCCGGCCCCAACGCTCCGCCGGCAGGTGGCACAGGTACGCGTACACGTCGACGCCCGGCACCAGCCCGCCTCGGAATCCGAGCCCCCGGGCGACGTCGTCGTCGTGGATCTTGTTCGTCGACGCGGTCGCGGTGTTGTGGGCCCGCACCCGGTACCGCATCCCCCGAGTCTGTCGGAACGAGCGGGGTCCCGTCGCCGTGCGATCCTCGTGCGCCGGTCGCGAGGGATCGACCTGACCTCGACCGTGTGCGGACCGCGACACCCGAAACCGCAGCTCCGAAGGTACGCTCGCATCGCGAGTTGAGTGGTACCCGCAGTCGGCTCACCGTCGACGCGGGCAACGTCGGACGCTCGTCCGAGGGGTGCGGCTTCGATCAGAGCGACCGGAGCTTCAGCGGAAGCAGGGATGCCGTCGCTACAGCGACCGATGGTGTGGTGTGCGCTGGCGGTCGGTGGCGCCATCGTGCTCGCCGGCTGCGACCGGAGCGCTCAGAGCTCTGATCGGTCCGAGCCCGCCGCCGCTTCGACCACGGTCGGCTCCACCACGACGACGACGACTCCCCCGATCACGTATGAGGTCAAGTCCGGCGACACGTTGACCGCGATCGCCGGCCTCTTCGGCGTGACGAGCGAGGCCATCGCGGAGGCGAATCAGCTCGCCAATGCCGATCAGCTCACCGAGGGCCAGATCCTGCAGATCCCCGAACGTCCGCTCGTCACGCTGGCCGTCCTGCCCACCGTGGCACGTGCCGGCACCGAGGTCCGATTCGCCCTGACCGGCGCCCAGGCCGGTGAGGCCATCACCCTCCAGATCAACGGACCGGGCGGCACCCAGTTCACCGGGTCACCCCATGTCGCGTCGCCCGAGGGCACCCTGATGACGAGTTACCGGACCACCGGCGACGTGCCGGGCACGTACACCGTCGTCGCCACCGGCAGTCAGGGCACCTTGGCCCAGACGAGCTACGACCTGTACGAATGAGCCCGGCGTTCACCCGGGTTCTTCCACTCCGGCGCCGAACCGTCACCGAATGAGAGGGCATCCTTACGTCCGGTAGCTGCCTCGGCCCCCCGGAACGCGCCACTGGTTGACCGGTTTGTGCGTAGGGTCCGGGGCCCGAGCCCGGACGGAGGGAGCGATCATGCCCGAGCGAGACGGATACATCCCCGGTGTTCCCTGCTGGGTCGACACCAGCCAGCCCGACCCCGCAGCCGCGGTCGCGTTCTACAGCGGTCTGTTCGGATGGGACTTCGAGAACGTGATGCCCGAGGGATCCGGGGGCGAGTACCTCATCGGCCGCATTCGCGGCGGCGACGTGGCGGCGGTGGGGTCGATCCCCGAGGGCGCGCCGCCGATGGCGATGTGGAACAGCTACATCTGGGTCGACGGCGCCGACGACACCGCGGCCAAGGTCGAGAGCGCCGGCGGCTCGGTGGTGACCGAGCCCTTCGACGTCATGGACGCGGGCCGGATGGCGGTGCTGAGCGACCCCGAGGGCGCGGTGTTCTGCGCCTGGGAGGCGAGGAACCACAAGGGCGCGCAGGTCGTCAACGAGCACGGCTCGCTGAACTTCAACGGCCTCGCCACCCGCGACCCCGAGGCGGCGAAGGCGTTCTACGGCGCCGTGTTCGGCTGGACGGTGCTCGACCTGCCCGCCGGATCCATGTGGACGCTGCCGGGCTACGGCGACCACCTCGAGGAGCAGAGCCCGGGCCTGCGCGAGCAGATGGCGCAGATGGGCGGGCCCGAGGGCTTCATCGACGTCGTCGCCGCCCTCAACCCGATCGCCGCCGACGACTCCGACACGCCGCCACACTGGAGCGTCACCTTCGGGGTCGACGACGCCGATGCCACCGCCGCGAAGGCACGGGAGCTCGGCGCCGAGATCGTGGCCGGGCCGTTCGACGCCCCGTGGACCCGGATGGCGGTGGTCAAGGACCCGCAGGGGGCGATCTTCATCGCCAGCCAGTTCGTGCCCGAGAACAAAGACCTCGTCGCGTAGGCGGACGACCCGCATCGCCCACGTCGGCGGTCCGCGAAGGCGCTCCCGGGCCCGGCCTGGGAGCGTCTCGCACGGAGCCGACCGTCCTACGCCGACGCGAGCACCTCCGCCGGCGGCGCCAGGCC
>DASUUL010000275.1:0-13470 GCA_036374115.1 Acidimicrobiia bacterium
CGAGCTCACGCTCGACCCGCTCGAGGAACGGTCGCGCCCCGAGCCGCTCGTAGACCTCGCGGGCCGCGCCGAGATGCTCGGTCGCCGCCCGGCGCTCGCCGGCCCGACGGAGGAAGCGGCCGTATGCATCCTGGACCTGCGCGTGCTCGAACGGCGCCGGCACCGCTCGGGCGTGATCGAGGGCGACGTCGAAGCAGGCGTGCGCCCCGCGCGCGTCGCCGCGTATCGCCGCGACGCGCGCCCGGGCGTGATGGATGGCCGCCAGGCTCGCCCGGCGGTCGCGCGCGGTCGCCTGCTCCTCGAACGGATCGAGCACCGCCAAGGCGTCGTCGAGGCGCCCGAGCGTCACCAGGGCGTCGACGTACGGCTCCCGCCACCGGTGGACGCCGGGCTCGTCGAGACCGGCGCGTTGCGGGTGGGCGAGGAGTGGCTGCACCGCCGCCACCACCTGCTCGGCATCACCGCGACAGAACGCCAGGTGGGCCGACGCCGCGCCGACGCAGCCCAGCGCCCAGGGCTCGCCGAGCGCCCGCGCCGCCGCGGCCCGGTCGCCGGCGAGCTCCCAGTCGCCTCGCGCGGCGAGCACCCACACGGCATGGGCGTGCACGAAGCCGTCGAGCCACAACTGGTCGGAGTCACGCGCGAGCGAGAGCGCAAGGTCGGCATGGAGGACGCTGTGGTCCCACGACCCCAGCCGGTACTCGGTCTCGGCGAGGTAGCCGAGCGCGATGAGGGCGCCGCGGGTGGCGGGCGCCTCCCGGCCGGCCCGTACGACCGCGTCGAGATCTTCGCGGGCGCCGGGCAGGTCGTCGGTCCACAGGCGCGCGCAGCCCCGCCCCTGGAGCGCGTCGATGTCGCCCGGCGCGAGCGGCACGGCGTGCGCGTCGATGCCGGCGACGGTCGCCAGCGCCTCCTCCGCCCGGCCGGTACCGGCGAGGACACCGACGAGCACCGCGAGCGAGCTCGACGTGAACGCGGGATCGTCGGAGGCGGTGAGGCCGCGGCGAGCCCACGCGATCGCGTCGTCGAAGCGGTCCTGGAGGCTCGCCAGCTGCGCGAGCAGGCCGGCGGCGAGCGCGGCCACGCGGCGATCGTCCTCGTCGTCGGCGTTGCGCCAGGCCTCCTCCAGGAGCGTTTCGGCCTCGGCCACCTGCCCGCCCATCATGGCGAGGTGACCGAGCACGTAGCTGCGCCGGGCGCCGGCAGCGCCGGCGGCGACGTCGTCGGTGAGGAGCACGGCGTCGAGCACCTCCCCCGCGCCGAGGAACAGCTCGGCGCCGTCGAGCACGAGCGACTGGCGGCGCTCGGCCGCGGGCTCGACCCGCGCCGCGGCGACGAGCCGGCTGCCGGCCGCGGCCGCGAGCCCGGCACGGGCCAGTCGCCGGCCGTCGGCCTCGAGCTCGGCCGCGAGGGTCGCGTCCTCCGCGGGCGCGGCCGCGAGCCGGTGGTCGAGCGCGGCGGCGCCCTCCACCACGTCGGCGGCACGGCGGTGGAGCTCCGCCCGCCGCGCGGGGCCGAGGTCGTCGTAGACCGCGGCGCGGACGAGCGGGTGCCGGAAGGACAGCGCCGGCGGCCTGCTCGCCTCGACGACGAGCAGTCCGGCGCGCGCGGCCTCGTCGACCGCGGGCAGCGGGTCGTCGAGGCCGGCGACGCGCGCGACTGTGCTCAACGGGTTGTACTGCCCGAGCACGGCGGCCGCCGGCACCAGCTGCCGGACATCGCGTGAGCAGGCGGCCAACCGGGCGAGGACGAGCACGGCGTACGAGCGGGGCGCCGGCAACGAGGCGTTCCCCGACCGCAGCATCGGGGCGGGAATCTCCTCCATCAGGGTGCGGGCGTGCAACGGATGGCCGCGGGTGTGGTCGTGGAGACGATCGGCCGCGCGGGTAGGGAGGTCGCCGATGCCGAGCACGGCGGCGAGGTCGACCAGGTCGGCGCGCTCGAGGCCGCCGACCGGCATGCGCCGGCCCCGTTCCCGGTCGACGAAACGCCGCATGCCCTCGGGAAGGGCGGCGTCGTCCCGGGCGACGACAATGCCGAGGATCGGATCGGCCTGCAGGCGGCGCAGCGCGAACGTCAACGCCTGCATCGAGGGGGCATCGGCCCACTGGGCGTCGTCGACGACCACCGCGAGCGCGTCGTCGAACCGGAGGTTCCCGACCAGGTCGAGCAGCTCCGCCCCGACCGCGAGCGGGTCGGCCGATCGGTCCGAGCGGAGGTTGGAGAGGAGCGCGGACCGGTCGGCGACGCCGGCGACGAGCTGCTCGACGACGCCGAACGCCAGGCGTGACTCCAGCTCGTCGCCGGTGGCCTCCACCGCCGTGAGCCCGTGTGCATCGAGGAAGTGCCGGACGAGCGCGGTCTTGCCGATGCCGGTCGGCCCCTCGACGAGCACGACGCGCACCTCTCCGGCCCGCGCGCGTTCGAGCTCGGCGGTGAGCGCGCTCAGTTCGGTGCGGCGACCGACGAAGCGGGCGGGTGGCACGTCAGCAGGCCGGGCGCTCTTCGTCCGGGACGGAGGCGAGGTCGCGTACCTGCAGGCTCACCACGACGTCACCCGACGCCGGCGATTCGTCGCGGTCGTCGGCCTCCACCTCGAGCGAGAGCACTGCGCCGAACGCGCTGTTGACCCAGAAGTAGTGGACGCCCGTCTCGGTGAGCGGCGACGGGCACCACGCCCACTGCTCCCGCCAGTCCTGCCCCGCGAGGTCGTCGATCTGCTCGTACCACTGCTCCACCTCGCCCCGCGAGAACCCGCTCGGGAACTCGTATACCCGCCCGTCGGCGAGGCCACCCTCGGGTTCGAGCCGCCCGAACTCGCCGTCGAGCAGGATGGCCTCGGTCGGGATCGGTAGCGCTTCGATCTCGGACTCCTGCGCCTCGCCGAGATCGTCGACGCCCTTGGCCTCGGGGATGAGGTCGGTGACGAACATGAACAGCGCCACCGCCCCGATCACCAGGCACACCGCCAACCCGACGAGGAGACGACCTCCGTGCCGCGCCGGCGGGAGGCTACGCAAGCTTCCAGGCGGACTTCACGCTTCCGCCTTCGACCCTGCCCTCCGAGCGGAGCTTCAAGAGATGCGCGTGCACCTGGCGTCCGGCCATCTCCTGGAGCTCCTCCGGCGTGTCGGTGTAGAGCTGGCCCACGATGTCGCTCACCTTCGCCGGACCGCGCTTGAGCTCTTTGAGGATTTGTCGTTCTCGCATCTTGCGGTGGGCGATGTACTCGTCGATCTTGGCGCGTGGCTCCTCGATCACGTCGCCGTGCCCGGGGCAGATCCGCGCGATTCGCAGCTTCCGCAGGCGCTCGAGCGACTTCATGTACTCGATCATGTCGCCACCACGCTGCGGTGACACAACCGTGGTGGTCCCGTTGAGGATGTGGTCGCCGGAGAACAGCACTCGCTCCTCTTCGAGGAAGAAGCAGAGGTGGTTGGGGGCGTGGCCCGGCGTATGGAGCGCCTCGAGACCCCACTCGGTGCCGTCGATGATCGCACCGTCGCCGATGGCGCGATCGGGCGTGACCTCGGGATCCCGTTTCGAGAACGCCAGCACCTCGGCGCCGGTCGCCTTCACCAGCCGGGCCGTGCCCGGACAGTGGTCGGGATGGGTGTGGGTCAGGATCACCCACCGCACGCGTTCCTTCATCGACGCGCCCACGATGGCGTCGATGTGGTCCTTGTCGTCGGGCCCGGGATCGATGACCGCCACCTCGTCGATCCCGACGAGATAGGTGTTCGTGCCGGGACCGGTCATCGGGCCCGGGTTCGGTGCCACGATCCGGCGCACCAGCGGCGAGAGCGCGCTCGGGACGCCCGGCGTCATGTCGGGCATCACGCCACCTGCCCGTCGTTCGGGAGACGGATGCGCCGGCCGTTGTGGTCGGGCACCATCGCCGCTGCGGGCGTCGGGCCGATGCCTCGGAGCGCGTCGAGGAAGCCGGCGGCGGTGTCGAAGCGGGTCAGCACGCTGAGGCTGCGCATGGTCGGGAAGATCAGCTCGAGCTCGCCCCGCTGCCCTCGCGCCAGGGCGTCGGCGGGCCGGACCCACTCCGACGCCACGGTCTCGCCGTCGTCGTGGAGGTAGACGTGCCCTTCGGGGGCCTCGGCCACGAAGAACCAGGTGTCGTACCGGCGAGGCGCGCCCGGCGGGGTGATCCAGTGCGAGAAGAGGTGGAGGGCGCCGAGGTCGAGCAGCAGGTCGTGCTCGATCACGAGGTCGAGGAACCGCAGCGCTCCTCGTGCGACCGCGCCCCGGGCGGCCTCGAACCGGGCGGCGACACCGGGAGCGGTGAGGTCGACCGGCTCGCCGGTCGCGGCCGAACGGGCGAGCAGGACGCCCGCTTCCTCGAAGGCCTCGCGCACCGCCGCGACCCAGACCCCGAGCCCCCCGTGCGGGACCGCGAGCAGCGCGCTCGCCTCGCCGTCGGTGCACCCGTGGGAGCGCTCGAGGATCTCCGGCGCGCGGTCGCCGGGATCGACGGCACCACCGGGGAAGACGGACGCCCCGCCGACGAACTCGGCGTCGACGTTCCGGCGCAGCATGAAAACCTGCAGATCGGGGTCGTCACGCACGAGCATGACCGTGGCGGCCTCACGGACCGTCACCATCGAGACACCTCATGCGAGTGTGGTGCGGGGATTCGAAGGGTGGGCAACACTCCATAGTCTACGAGCGTGGATCTCCGTCGGACGCTGCCCTCGGTGGAGCGGGTGCTCCGAGCACTCGGGACGCCACCGGCCCCCACCGGGTTGGATCCGCTCCCTCACGGACTGCTTGCGGCGTGCGCGCGCGACGCCGTGGCCGCCGCCCGCGAGCGGGCGGAGGCCGGCGCAGTCGTCGCCGCCGACGACGTCGTCGCGGACGCGCGCGCGCGGGCCGATGCGGTGCGCGCCAGTCTTCTGCGCCCCGTCGTGAACGCGACGGGCGTGATCGTGCACACGAACCTCGGCCGCGCGCCCGTGGGAGCCGACGCGCTTGCCGCCGCGAACCGCATCGCCTCGGGCTTCTCGAACCTCGAATACCGCCTCGACACGGGAGAACGCGGCTCGCGTCACGAGCACGCCGGCGCGCTGCTGGCCCGGGCCTGCGGCGCAGAGGCCGGCCTCGTCGTGAACAACAATGCCGCCGCCGTGCTCCTCGCGTTGGCCGCGCTCGCCCGGGGCCGCGAGGTCGTCGTGTCGCGCGGCGAGCTGGTCGAGATCGGCGGGGGCTTCCGCGTGCCCGAGATCATGGCCGAGTCGGGATGTCGCCTGGTCGAGGTCGGCACCACGAACCGCACCCGCCGGTCCGACTACGCGCGCGCCATCGGCGGCGACACCGCGCTCGTCCTCAAGGTGCACGCCTCGAACTACCGGATGGTCGGCTTCGTGGAGACGACCCCGGTCGAGGAGCTGGCGTCGCTGGGCCCGCCGGTCATGGTCGACGCCGGCTCCGGCCTGCTCGACGAGGCCACGCCCTGGTTGCCCCGCCGGCCGGCATGGCTGCGCGACGAGCCCGGGGTGCGCCAGGCGCTCGCCGCCGGTGCCGGGCTGGTCACGTTCTCCGGCGACAAGCTCCTCGGCGGCCCCCAAGCCGGGGTGCTCGTCGGCCGGCCCGACCTCGTGGCCGCCGTCGCCCGGCACCCGCTCGCCCGGGCGACCCGGGCCGACAAGCTCACCCTTGCCGCCCTCCAGTCGGTGGCGTTCGCCTACCTCTCAGGGGACGCGTCCGGGATCCCGCTCTGGCGGATGGCGACCGCCGCCGTCGACGAGCTGGCGGCGCGGGCCGAGCGGATCGCCGCACGGGTGCCCGGGGCCAAGGTGGCCCAGACGGAAGCCGTCGCCGGCGGCGGGTCGCTGCCCGGCCTCACGATCCCGTCGGTGGGCGTGGCCGTCGACGCGCCCGGCGCCGCCGGCGACCGGATCCTCGCCCGGCTCCGCGATCGCGGCGTGGTGGCGCGGGTGGTCGACGAGACGGTCGTGTGCGACGTCCGGACGGTGGACCCGGCCGACGACGACGGGCTGGCCGCCGCGCTCGCCGCATCATGCGCGTCGTAGCCACCGCCGGCCACGTCGACCACGGCAAGTCGTCGCTCGTCCAGGCCCTCACCGGTACCGACCCGGACCGCTTCCCGGAGGAGAAGGCGCGGGGCCTGACCATCGACCTGGGGTTCGCCTTCACGTCGTTGCCGTCGGGAGAGGAGGTCGGCTTCGTCGACGTACCCGGGCACGTCCGGTTCGTCAAGAACATGCTCGCGGGGGTGGGCGCGGTCGACGTCGTCCTGCTCGTCGTCGCCGCCAACGAGGGGTGGATGCCCCAGAGCGAGGAGCACCTGCGCATCGTCGAGCTCCTGGGGGTGCGGCACGGGATCGTCGCCCTCACCAAGGCCGACACGGTCGACCACGAGACGCTTCGCCTGGCACGCGCCGAGCTCGGCGGCCATCTCGCCGGTTCGACGCTCGGGGAGGCACCCGTCGTCGCCTGTGACTCGGTGTCGGGCCGCGGCATCGACGACGTGCGCGACCGGCTCGATGCCGTGCTCGCGAACGCCCCCCGAGCCGCCGACACCGGGCGGCCACGGCTGTGGGTGGACCGCGTGTTCGCCGCCCGGGGCGTCGGCACGGTCGTGACCGGCACGCTCACGGGCGGGCACCTTGCCGTCGACCAGGAGGTCGAGGTCGGCGGCCCCGGCCGCAGGGCCCGGATCCGGGGGATCGAGTCGGCCCACCGTCGCGTCGGAGGTGCCGGGCCGGGCACCCGGGTGGCGCTCAACCTCGCCGGCGTCGATCACGCGGAGATCGTGCGCGGCGACGCGGTGGTCGCCCCGGGCGCGTGGCGGTATCCCGAGGTCGTCGACGTTTCGCTGCAGGCGCTCCCGGGCGCGGCGTTCGCACCGCGGGCGGTGGTGCAGTGCCACGTCGGTTCCGGCGAGCGCGAGGGCCGATTACGCGTCCTCGGAAACGGGGGGACCTTCGGCCGCCTCCGCTTGGCCGGCCGGCCCGTCCCGCTGGCGCCCGGCGACCGGATCGTCGTTCGCGACCCCGGGCGGTCGTGCACGGTCGGGGGTGCAGAGGTGCTCGACGTCGCACCAACGGGCAAGGCCGCCGACGCACCGGCGCGCCTGGGCCTCGCACTCGGCGCCCGCCTCTTGGCCGCGTCGCCGTGGCTGCGCATCGACGACCTCGGCCCCCGCTCCGGGCTGGGGCCCGCGCAGGTGGACGATCTCGTCGCCGAGCTCGCCCGCGCCGGCCGCGCTGCGGTCGTCGACGGATGGCTGGTGGAGACGGAGACACTCGAACGGGTGCGCGCCGGCGCCGGGGAACGAGCGGCCGCCTTCCACCGGTCCCGACCGCTGGAGGTGGGTATCGAGCTCTCGGTGCTCGCGGCCGGGTTGGGCGTCGACGCCGTCCGCCTCCGCGCCGCGCTGGCCGGAACGAACGCGGTCGTCGTCGAGCGCGGCACGGTGCGACTCGCGTCACGGCCCGGCCGGGTCACGCACCGGCCCGAGGCGCAACGGGTGATCGCCGCCCTCGAGGGCGATCCGTTCGCTCCTCCCGACACCGAGACGCTCGCAGCCGATCGCGCGCTCGTCCGGTCGCTCGTACGCGAGGGCGCGCTCGTCGACCTGAACGGCATCGTCTTCGCGGCCTCGGCCCTCGATGACGCCCGCGCCCGCGTGCAGGCGGCGCTGCGAGAGCGCGGCTCCATGACCGTGGCCGACGTGCGCGACCTCCTGGGCTCGACTCGCAAGTACGTGGTGCCGATCCTGGAGCGCCTCGACGCCGAGGGCGTCACCCGCCGCCGTGGCGACGAGCGAATCCCCGGCCCCGCATCCCTCAGAACCTAGATGCGTTCGTCATGCGCAATAATCACGCACTCCGAACGCATCGAGAGGAACGTCAGACGGCGTCGGCGACGAGGTTGCGGCGCTCGGCTTCGGTGAGCCCTCCCCAGATGCCGTGCTGCTCGCCGACCCGGACGGCGTACTCGAGGCACTCGCGCCGGACCGGACACACGGCGCAGATGGCCTTCGCCCGGCTCTCGCGGGCGTCACGCTCCTCGCGCCGCTCGGCGTATGTCGGTGGGAAGAACATCGCCGACTCGGGACCCCGGCACGCCGCTCGCAGCTGCCAGGTCCTCTGATCGACCAGCTCGACCGCCACTGGATCCCCCCTCGGCGTCGGCGCTCCTGCCCGCAGCGCCGATGCATCGCCAGTGGGGCGAACGTATACCCGGCCCCTCGGTACGACAAGGGTGGAAATCGCCCACCCGGACTGCTACGCGCGGTCGTTCTCGGAGCGGTCGTTCTCGGCGGGCCCGTTGCCGGCGGGCTCCTCCTTGCGCCGGCGCCCCCGGCCGTCGCGGTAATCGCGGGCGCCCCCGCTCTCGGGCTCCACCTCCAGCACGAGCCCGTCGACCGCGACGACGCGCACCGCGTCGCCGGCCGTCACCGGGGTCGCCCGGTTGGTGCGCGCCCGCCAGCGGGCACCGCGGATCACGACGACGCCATCAGGCGCGACATCGACCTCGGCCGCACCCATCTCGCCGATCATGCCCTCGCGCCCCACGGTCGGAGTGGAGAACCGGCTCCGGATGACCGTCGGCATCGCGCCGAGCATGAAGAGCACGGTGCCGACGATCACGAGCACGAGCACCCACCACGGCGGATTCAGTCGCGACGAGCCTCCGTAGAGGGTGAGCGAGCCCGCGACGAGCGCGGCGGTGCCGATGCCGGTCCAGGCCGCGGTCCGGCCCGCCTGCACGTCGATCGCGTAGCCGAGGATCGCCAGCATGAGCAGCCCCAACGCCCACCACGTGACGGGCAGGTGCGAGAGACCGATGCACGCACCGACGAGACACACCGCTCCCGTGAGGCCGGCGAGCCCGATCGCGGCGGTGTAGAACTCGAACACGATCAGCGCGAGGCCGGCGACGAAGAGCAGGTACGCGATCGACGGGCTGATCAGCGTGTGGAGCACCTGTCCGTCGAGGGGCAGGCGGTCGAAGCGGATGTCCTGGTTGGGCTGACGGCGCCGGTCGCGCCCCTCGCCCACCACGGTCGCCGTCCGTAGCACCTCGGGGCCGGCCGCCGTGACGACGACCCGGCCGTCGAGCGACACGATGAGCTCACCCAACGTGGGCTCGACCACGTTCACGGCGCCGGCACGCGTGGCGGCGTCACCCGAGAGGCGATCGCGCGCCACCTCGCGAGCACCGGCGGGATCGCGTCCCGACACCGCGGCCAGGGCGGCGAGCTCGTTCGCGACTGCTGTTGCCGTCGGGTCGTTCGGGTGGTCGAGCCGCAACGGGGCGGCCGGCCCGATACCAGAGCCGGACGACACCGACGCCACGTGCGCCGCCTCCACGAGGAGCGCGGTCGCGCCCTTGGCGTCGGAGCCCGACGGCCCGACCCACGCGACGACCGGGACATCCGAGCTCCGGATGACGCGCACGAGCTCGTCCACGTCGACGTCGACGGCGCCTCCCGAGTCGATCTGGAGAACGACCATCGTCGATCCTTGGTCGTCGGCCTCGCGAATCGACGAGCGCACGAGCGACGCGTTCGGCGGGTCGAGCAGTCCCTCGACCTGGACGACGTCGATGCCGGGCCGTTCGCTACCGCCTTCCCCCGCGAGCGCGCCCGGTACATCCAGGCTCATCAGCACGGCCGTCATCGTGAGGCACGTGAGCGCGCCGAGGCGGCGAGCGTTCGATCGCCGGGAACGGCGCGGCATGGTGGCTCCCCTAGCATGAAGTGCGATGGAGCTCGAGCGCTTCTGCTCCACCTCTCGTGTCGTGATCGTGGCGGGCAAGGGTGGTGTCGGCAAGACGACCGTGACCGCGGCCTTCGCCACGGCGGCGGCTCGCGCAGGCACGAGCGTGCTGATCGTCGAGGTCGAGGGCAAATCGGGGCTCGCGTCCGCGTTCGGGCAGCCCGGGCTCACCTACGAGGAGGCGGAGCTGGCCCCGGGAGTCACGGCCCGCACACTCACACCCGACGAGGCGCTCATCGAGTACCTCGAGGCGCACGGGCTGCGCCGCATCTCGAAGCGACTGGTGAGGTCGGGCGCGCTCGACGTGGTCGCGACCGCGGTGCCGGGCATGAAGGACATCCTGGTGCTGGGCAAGGTGAAGGCGCTCGACGTCGAGAACCGCTTCGACTTGATCCTCGTCGACGCGCCTGCGGCCGGTCACGCCATCACCTTCCTGACGTCCCCGCGCGGCCTCGTCGACGCGGTCAAGGTCGGCCCGATCAACGCGCAGGCCGCAGACGTCATCAAGCTGCTCTCGGACCCGGCCCGGTGCCAGGTGATGCTCGTGACGATCCCGGAGGAGACCCCCGTCAACGAGCTCGTCGAAACCGGCTTCGCCCTCGAGGATCGGGTCGGCATCAAGCTCGGCCCCGTCGTGATCAACGGCTGCACACCCCCGGTACCCGGCCTCGACGATGGCCCCCCGACGCGCGACCAGATCGAGCGCGACGCCGCGACCGCCGACGTGTTCGTGTCCAGCCGAGAGGCAGCCGATCTCGCGGGGGCGGCGGGCTTTCGCGCGCAGCGGCGCGCGGTCCAGCAGGAGCAGGCGGAGCGACTGGCGGCGCGTCTGCCACTCCCACAGATCCGCCTGCCGTTCCTCTACAGCTCCGCGATCGGGCCCGCCGAGCTCGCGACGCTCGCCGACGAGCTGACCACCGAGATCGAGGCGCTTCCGGAGCCCGCGCCGACATGAGCGATCGGCCGTGAGCACGCACCTCGCGGAACTGGTCGACGAGCGCGCCGTCCTCGTGTGCTGCGGCACCGGCGGGGTGGGCAAGACGACGATCGCGGCCGTCCTCGCGGTCGAGGGCGCGTGCCGCGGGTGCAACACGGTCGTGGTCACGATCGACCCCGCGAAGCGGCTCGCGAACACGCTCGGTCTCGACACGCTGTCGAACGTCGCCCACGAGATCGACCGGCGCAATTGGGATCCCGACGGCCAGGCGGCCCCGGGGGGGCGCCTCTCCGCACTCATGCTCGACACGAAGTCGACCTTCGACGGCCTCGTGAGGCGCTACTCGGCCGACCCGGATCAGGCTGAGCGGATCCTCGAGAACCGCTTCTATCGCAGCATCTCGAGCGCGCTCTCGGGCACCCAGGAGTACATGGCGATGGAGAAGCTCTACGAGCTGCACGAGGAGGGTGGCTACGAGCTCATCGTCATCGACACGCCGCCCACCCGTCACGCCCTCGACTTCCTCGACGCGCCTCGGCGGCTCACCCGGTTGCTCGACAACCGCATCTTCAAGCTGCTGATGGTCCCGACGCGGGCGTCGATGCGGGTCGCCGGGCGGGCCGTGCAGACGTTCCTCCGAACGGTCTCGAAGGTGGTCGGTGGAGACGTGATCAACGACGTCGTGGCGTTCTTCCGGGCGTTCGAGGGGATGGAGGAAGGCTTCCGTGACCGCGCCGCCCGCGTGCTCGAGCTCATCGCGGCCGGCTCGACCGGGTTCGTGCTCGTCACCTCGCCGCGGCGCGACGCGGTCGACGAGGCGATGTTCTTCGCCAGCAAGCTCGTCGAGAGCGACATGGTGGTCGACGCGTTGGTCGTGAACCGGGTGCATCCCCGCTTCGGGGACGAGTCACCCGCCGGGTTGCGGGCCCGGGCCGACTCGCTCGCCGCTGCCGCCGCCGGCGGCGACGGCGACGGCACCGGTGACCGCGCTGCGGCCGCCCGGCGGTTGGCGGCGCTCTACGCCAACCTGGCCGACCTCCAGGAGGTGGCCGAGCGGGAACGGCGCGAATTCGACGAGGTGCGATCGCTCGTCGACAGCGGTGCGGCGGCCTTCGTGCCGTACCTCGCCCGAGACGTGTACGACTTCGCGGCCCTCGCCGAGGTGAGCCGGCACCTGTTCGCCCCCGGCGAGGCCGTGAGCGCGGTGGCGGGCTAGCGTTCACGCCCGATGACCAAGATCCTCGTCGCCGCCGACGCCCGCTGGGTACGTGAGCAGGTGCGCGCTGCGTTCGTCGCCCCCGGTCAGGAGGTCGTCGAGGTCACCCGGGGACAGGACGTCCGTGAGGCGGTCGCGCGCGAGCACCCCGACCTCGTGGTGCTCGACCTCCAGATCGGCAACATGGGCGGCGTGGCCGTTGCCATCGACCTCCGCCTCGAGGAGTCGGGCGGGAGGCTGCCGCGCGTGCCCATCCTGTTGCTGCTCGACCGCGAAGCCGACCGTTTCCTGGCCAAGCGGGCCGACGCCGACCTGGAGCTGGTCAAGCCGGTCGACGCCGGCATCCTGCGCCGGGCGGCCAAGCAGCTGCTCGAGCCTGGCGACCGGGACGCCGCCCCCGCGACCGCCTGACCCGCCGTGCCGGCGCGACTCCCGTGCCAGTTCGTGGGAGCTGCGTGGAGCCCGGCCTCTAGACTGGGCCGCCTCGGGACGTAGCGCAGTTTGGTTAGCGCGCAGCGTTCGGGACGCTGAGGTCGCGGGTTCAAATCCCGCCGTCCCGACCAGGTGTTTCCGCAGGTCAGCCGGGGTTCGCGCTCCGGCTGCCTTCGCGTCAGGGAGCCTCGATGGCGCGTCCATGGCGCGCGCCCGGCTGGAACCTCGCCCCGAGGGCGTCGGTCGCGACCTGGTCGCCCTCGTCGGTCGCCTGGGCATAGACCGCCAGCGTCAGCCGGGGGTCGGAGTGGCCGAGACGGGCCTGGGCGGTGCGCACGTCCACACCGTCGAGCACCATCGCCGTCGCGCTCGCACGCCGCAGGTCGTGGAACTTGAGCCCGTCGAGCCCCGCGGCCTTCGTGGCGGGCTGCCAGACCCGACGCCGCCAGTTCGTGTAGTCGAGCGGCCCACCGTCCGGTGCGACGAACACGAGCGCGTCCGTGTCAGCGCCCGTGAGGCCACGCCGGGCCAAATGCTCACCGAGCATCTCCACGAGCCACGACGGAACGCCAAGGGTGCGGCGACCCGCGGCCGACTTGGGCGGTGCGGTGCGGCCGTCGCGGTCGAGCTGCTCCGCAACCGTGAGCGTCGACCGCAGCAGGTCGAGACGCCCGACGCGCAGCCCGGCGCATTCCGCCCACCGCAGCCCGAGCACCGCACCCAGGTACACCATCGGCCGGTACTCGCCCGTTGCCTCGGCGAGCGCGGCGGGGGCGTCACCGTCAACAACGTGACAGTCGATCGCTTGAGGTGTCGGGAGCTTGATCCCGCGGCACGGGGAACGCCCGATGAGGTCGGAGTTGACCGCGTAGTTGAAGATGGCGCGCAGGACGCCGTACATGCGCTTCACGGTGCGTGGCGAGCGCGACCATCCTGCGACCAAGGCGCGCACATCGGCCGGAGTGATCGAGCCGAGCCGCCGAGTACCGAGCACCGGGTCGAGGTAGAGCCGCACGATGGCCTCGTCGCGGGTCCGAGTCGATGCACGCTTCGCCGGGTTCTGGGCGAGCCACGTCGCGGCGACCTCGGCGAAGGATGCATCCCCGCGTCGGGGGTCGACCCACGCG
>DASUUL010000276.1:0-3138 GCA_036374115.1 Acidimicrobiia bacterium
GGCGTACGCCGCCGGCGCGCCGAGAACCCCATCCGCCGGCTCGGCGGGCGCGTGTACCACCGGCTCGTGGTGGTGCTGTTCGGTTTGACGCTCAAGGGGTTCGACTCCGACTTCCGCCTCATCCGGCGCTCACTCCTGGACCGGGTCGAGCTGTCGGAGCGCAGCGGTCTCATCGGCATCGAGATGGTGCGCAAGTTCCAGGATGCGGGAGCGCGCTTCGTACGCGTGCCGATCCACCACTACCCGCGCCTGCACGGGCGCTCGCACCGCGTTCGCATCGCGAGCGGGCCTTCGGCGGCGTGGGACCTGTTCCGGCTGTGGGTGCGCCTGATCGTGCTGGGCGACGGACGCCGGGCTCGGCAAGCGCAGCCGTAGCAGCCGGCCGCCGGTCAGCGAGCGGCGGGCTCGGCCACCGCGAGCAGCTCGTCGAGCTGCTGCTCGGGCATCGGTGGCGCGAGGAAGTTGCCCTGGGCGACGTCGCAGCCGAGGGCGCGCAGCGTCGCCAGCTGGTCGGAAGCCTCGACCCCCTCGGCGACCACCACCATCCCCAGGGCGTGCGCCATCGCGGTGACGCCCTTGACGATCGTCGACGTGCGCACGTCGCGACCGAGGTTGACCACGAACGAGCGGTCGACCTTCAACACGTCGACCGGGAACCGGTGGAGGTAGGTGAGCGACGAGTAGCCCGTTCCGAAGTCGTCGAGCGCGAGCGCCACCCCGAGCTCGTGTAGCGCCTCGAGCAGCGCGACGGCCGGCTCGGCTTCGTGCATCAGCGTCGTCTCGGTGAGCTCGAGGCCGAGCTGGTCGGGCGACAACCCGGTGCGGTCGAGGACGCGCTTCACCATCGCCAGGAGGTCGGGGTCGGCGACCTGCTGGGCCGCGAGGTTGACCCACACCCGCCGCTCCTGGCCGGGGGCGACCGACCAGCGCGCCGCCACCGCGCACGCCTCCGTGAGCACCCACTCGCCCAGCGGGAGGATGAGCCCGGTCTCCTCGGCCAGGGGCAGGAACTCGGCCGGGTTGACGAGGCCGCGCTCGGGGTGCTTCCAGCGCACCAACGCCTCGATGCCGACGACCCGGCGGGTGTGGAGGTCGAACGCCGGTTGGAACAGCAGGCGCAGCTCCTGGCGGTCGAGCGCGGCCTGGAGGGCGTGCTCGGTGGTGAGGCGGCCGCCGGTGCGCTCGTGCACGGCGGGGTCGAACACCTCGAAGCCGGCGCGCCCGCGCTCCTTGGCGAGGTACATGGCGGCGTCGGCGTCGCCGAGGGCGGCCTCGGGTGACTGCTCGGGATCGGCGACCGCCACGCCGATGCTGGCGGTGATCGTGATCTCCGCCTCCGGGAGCCGGATCGGGGTGGCGACGGAACGCAGGATCTGGTCGGGGAGGTCGGAGAGCCCACTGCGGAGGCGGGCGGCGAGATCGACGAGCACCGCACGGTCGTGGGGGATCATGCACAGCACCACGAACTCGTCGCCGCCGAGCCGGGCGACGGTGTCGCCGGGCGAGACGGCGTCGGTGAGGCGGTTCGCGACCTCCACGAGGAGCTCGTCGCCGGCGGCGTGGCCGAGCGAGTCGTTGACGACCTTGAAGCGGTCGAGGTCGACGAACAGGACGACGACGTCTTCGCGCCCGGCGGCGGCGCGGGCGAGGCCCTGGTTCAGGCGGTCGAGGAGCAGCGTGCGGTTCGGGAGCCCGGTGAGAGGGTCGTGGAGCGCGTGGTGGGCGAGCGTGCGCTCGGAGCGGCGGTGCTCGGTGACGTCGCGCAGGGTGACGATGACGCCCTCGACGCTGGGGTCGTGGAGGAGGCTGGTGACCCCGGCCTCGAGCTGGAGCACGGTGGCCCGGTTGCGGTGCAGGGCCCGGAAGGCGGAGGTGACCGTCGCGCCCTCGCCCGCGAGCGCCTCTTGGTAGGCGCCGTGCACGCGGGGGGTGTCGTCGGGGTGGACGAGCGCCAGGACCGAGCCCAGGCCCACCAGCTCGTTGGGCCGGTACCCGAGGAGCGCCTCGGCCGAGGGGCTGGCGTACACCAGGCGCCCGTCGCCGTCGCTGACCGTGACGACCTCGTCGACGTAGGAGAGGAGCGCTTGCGTCCTCGCCGCCACCCTCCGGGCCGAGTCGCGCGGGTCGCGCGGCCGGGGGTCGCGCACGGGAGGATCGGTGCCGGATCGGCGCACGTTCGAACCCCGTGCCGCCATCGTGCCCTCGGGAGTCGGAAGTGCCATGTTCGCTGCCTGTGCCGACGCCGCGCCCTGGGTGGTAACGGTACCGTTCGCCTTCTCGAAAAACGCGGATGCAGAGGGGTGCGCGGATGCTCGTCGAGGGCAAGGTCGCCATCGTGTCGGGCGTCGGGCCCGGGCTGGGCCAGGCGATCGCGCACGCGCTCGCCCGCGAGGGCGCGCGGGTTGCGCTGGCCGCCCGCACCGGGGCGTACCTCGAGGAGGTGGCCGCCGAGATCGAGGCCGGTGGCGGCACCGCGCTGGCCGTTCCCACCGACATCACCGATCGGGCCCAGTGCGACCGGTTGGTCGCCCGGGTGGGGGCCGAGCTCGGCGGCGTGGACGTGCTCGTCAACAGCGCCTTCGTCTACGACCGGCTCCTGCCCTTCGAGGCCGTCGACCTCGACGAGTGGCGGCGGGCGTACGAGGTCAACGTCTTCGGGTCGCTCGAGCTCACCCAGGCGACGATCCCGTCCCTGAAGCGGAGGGGCGCCGGGTCGATCGTGTTCATCAACACCATGAGCGCCCGCAAGGTGCGGGGCGAGGACGGCGGCTACGCGTCCTCCAAGGGTGCGCTGCTCGTGCTGGCCCGGACGCTCTCGAAGGAGCTGGGCCCGTACCAGGTGCGGGTCAACTCGGTGCTACCCGGATGGATGTGGGGGCCGCCGGTCCAGCAGTATCTGGCCCGGCAGGCCGAGCAGCGGCAGGTGCCGTTCGAGGAGGTCGTGGCCGAGATCGCCGCCAACATCCCGCTCGGCGCGATCCCTCCCCAGGAGGACGTCGCCAACGCGGTGGTGTTCTTCGCCTCCGACCTGTCCCGCTTCGTGACCGGCCAGACCCTCGACGTCAACGGTGGGGAGTGGTGCGCGTGAGTCTCGTGGAGATCGACATGAAGGACCGGGTCGCGATCGTCACGGGCGCC
>DASUUL010000277.1:0-3075 GCA_036374115.1 Acidimicrobiia bacterium
GAGGCGATCCCGACGCCGACGGCGCCCAGCATCGTGGCCCGGAAGGAGGCGGCCACGAGCCGGGCGCTGGCCACCGGCAACACCATGAGCGCCGCCACGAGCAACACGCCCACGACGCGCATCGCGGCCACGATCGTCGCGGCGGTGAGCACCGCCAACAGGGCGTCGAGGAAGCGTGCCGGGATGCCCGTCACGCGCGCGGCCTCGCGGTCGAGCACGACCGCGAGCAACGCCCGCCCCAGCACCGCGATCGTCACCACGATCGCCGCTCCCAGCGCGAGCACCGCGTACACGTCGGCGGCGTCGACCGTCAGGATCGAACCGAACAGGTACGGCTCGAGATTGCGCGATCCCGACCGGCTCGCGAGCACCACACCTGCGGCGATGCCTCCGTAGAAGACCAGGGCGAGGGCGAGGTCACCGACGGCGCTGTCGCGTCCCCGCAGCCACTCCACGACGAGCCCGGCGGCGACCGCGACCGCGAGCGCGGTCCACGTCGGCCCGGTGCCGACGAGCAGGCCCGCACCCACGCCGGCGACGGCGGCATGGCCGATGCCGTCGCCGAGGAGCGAGAGGCGCTGCTGGACGAGGAAGGTACCGATGAGGGGGGCCGCGGCCCCGACCACGAGCCCGGCGACGAGTGCGAGCTGCATGTAGCTGCGGTCGAACGGCCACGGCAGCGGCCACGGCATCCCCGGCAGGTCCGTCACGCCAGCTCCTCCAGCCACAGCGGCAGGTCGTCGGCGTGGATGCCGAGGCTCACGCCGGTGGCGGCGAGCTCGGCCGGGGGACCGTCGAAGACCACCCGGCGCTTGAGCACGACGACGCGATCGAGATCGTCGGCGACGGCGCCGAGCTCGTGCGACACGAGGAGGACGGCGGCGCCGTGCTCGGCGACGAGGTGCACGAGGGAGTCGCGGAACTGGCGTTGCGACGCGGCATCGACCCCGGCTACCGGCTCGTCGAGGATCAGCAGCTCGGGCTCGCTGGCGAGGGCCTTGGCGATCAGCACCCGTTGCTGCTGGCCGCCCGACAGCGACCCCAACGGCGCCCGGCGCAGGTGGGCGAGCGCCACGGACTCGAGCGCGTGGTCGACGGCGGCGCGATCGGAGCGCCGGGCCCGGCGCCACCAACCCTGACGGGCGAGACGGCCGGTGGCCACGGCCTCTTCCACCGTGACCGGCACCGCGGGCTCGACGCGGGCGCGCTGCGAGACGTACCCGAGCCGCCAGCGGTCGGCGAGCCGTCGAGGTGCGGCGCCGAAGAGCGTCACCGTGCCCGCCCACGGGCTGATCAGCCCGAGGAGCACTCGGACGAGCGTGGACTTGCCCGAACCGTTCGGTCCGACGAGCGCCACGAACTCGCCCGGGCGCAGCGCGATACCGACGTCGGTGAGGACGGGCTCCGATCCGTACCCGACCGTCACTCCCTCGGCCCGGAGGACCTCCGCTGCGCCCGGAGAAGAAGTAAGATTCGTTCTCACTCTCAAATCCTATCCCCGGAAGGCGGCGAGATGAAGGTGCCGGCGCGGCTGGTCGCAATCCTGACGATCGGCGCGGCGGCGGCCGGGCTCGCCGGGTGCGGGTCGGGCGACGGCGGCGGGGGCGTCGAGGTGGTAGCCGGCTTCTACCCGGTGGCGTGGGCGGCCGAACGGGTCGGCGGAGGTGCCGTCATGGTCAACGACCTCACTCCCGCCGGCGTCGAACCGCACGACCTCGAGTTGACACCCGACCAGGTCGACGACGTGCTCGATGCCGACGCCGTGGTGCTGATGGGCGAGGACTTCCAGCCGGCGGTGGAGGACGCCGCCGCCGCGCGTGACGGCGTCACCGTCGAGCTGCTGGAGGTGCTCCCCGGCGCCGAGCTCATCGAGAACGACCCGCACGTCTGGCTCGATCCCGTGCTCATGGGCGAGATCGTCGACGCGGTCGAGGCCGCTCTGATCGAGGTCGATCCCGATCACCGCGCCCGGTTCCGTGCCAACGCCGACGAGGTGCGCGCCCGGCTCGACGCGCTCGACGCCGCCTACCGCCGGGGATTGGCGACGTGTGAGCGCGACCTCGTCGTGAGCGCTCACGACGCCTTCGGCTATCTCACGGCGCGCTACGGCCTCCGGGGCGCGGGGGTGGCCGGGCTCTCGCCCGACGCCGAGCCCGACGCCCGCCGTCTCGCCGAGCTCGCCGACCTCGCCCGTGAGGAGGGCGTGACGACCGTGTTCACCGAGGAGCTCGTCTCGCCCGAGATCGCCGAGACGCTCGCGCGCGAGGCCGGCGGCCTCGAGACCGAGGTGCTCAACCCGCTCGAGAGCCTGAGCGACGCCGAGCGCGCCGCCGGCGGCGACTACGTGTCGGTGATGGAAGCCAATCTCACTCGCCTCCGGGACGCGCTGGGCTGCTCGTAACATCCCTGCGTGAACCACGCGCACGACCACGGCGCCGGCGCGCGAGCGGGCGCGCGCCACCTCGGCAGACTGCGTCTGGCGCTCGCGCTCACCGTCGGCTTCCTCGTCGTCGAGACCGCCGCGGCGTTCCTGACCGGGTCCCTGGCCCTGCTGTCCGACGCCGCCCATATGCTCACCGACGCCGTCGGCGTCGGGATGGCGGTGGCGGCGATCAGCCTCGCCAACCGCGCTGCGCGGAGTGAGAACGGCGGCGCCCGAACCTTCGGGCTCTACCGCCTCGAGATCCTCGCCGCCCTGGCGAACGCGGTCCTGCTCTTCGGCGTGGCGGGCTACGTCCTCGTGGAGGCTGCGCTCCGCCTCGGCGACGAGCCCGAGGTGCGGGCGACGCCGATGTTGGTCGTGGCGGTCGTCGGCCTCGCCGTCAACGTCGTCGCGTTCGTGCTCCTCCGCGCGGGCGCGCGCGAGAGCGTGAACGTCGAGGGCGCCTATCTCGAGGTGTTCGCCGACATGATCGGGTCGATCGGCGTCATCGTCGCCGCGATCGTGCTCGTCACCACCGACTGGCCCTATGCCGACCCGATCGTCGCGGTTGCGATCGGCCTCTGGATCCTGCCCCGGACGTGGGGTCTGGCGCGCCGGTCACTGCGCGTCCTGATCCAGGCCGCGCCCGCCCA
>DASUUL010000278.1:0-3661 GCA_036374115.1 Acidimicrobiia bacterium
CCGGCCGCAGTAGGGCCCTACGTCCCTCGGAGGGCGGGACTCTCGTCGCTGCGGCGCACCCGCCCATTAGGGTGCCCGGCGTGCGTGACCTGCGATTCGCCGTCGTCGGTGCTGGCATGGCCGGGATCCTCAGCGGCGTGAAGCTCGCCGAGGCCGGGTTCACCGACTTCACGATCTTCGAGAAGGCCGAGTCCTTCGGCGGCACCTGGCGGGAGAACACGTACCCGGGCCTGTCGTGCGACGTCCCGTCCCATCTCTACTCCTACTCGTTCGCGCTGAATCCCGACTGGAGCCAGCGGTTCTCGCCCGGTCCCGAGATCCAGGCCTACCTGGAGGGCGTCGCCCGTGAGCACGACCTCGTCGACCACGTCCGCTTCGGCGACGAGGTGTGCCGCTGCGACTTCTCCGGCGGCGTGTGGCACCTCGAGACCGCCGGCGGATTCCGCGGCGAGTTCGACGTGGTGATCGCGGCGACGGGCGTGCTCCACCATCCCCGCTATCCCGACATCGAGGGGCTCGATACCTTCGCGGGCGCGCTGTTCCACAGTTCCCGGTGGGACCACTCCGTGCCCCTCGACGGGGCCCGTGTGGGCGTGGTCGGAACCGGGTCGACCGCGATCCAGATCACGTCCGCACTCGTCGAGCGGGTCGCGAAGCTGTGTTTGTTCCAGCGGACGGCGCAGTGGGTGATGCCACAGGAGAACCCCGCTTACACCGAGGAGGAGCGGGCGGCGTTCCGCGATCATCCCGAGCGCCTGTCCGACCTCCACACGAACCTCTCCGACCTGTTCGGCGTCTTCGCCCGCAGCGTCGTCGACGCCGACTCGCCCGAGATGAAGATGATCGAAGACGCGTGCCGCGCCAACCTCGAGGAGAACGTACGCGATCCCGAGCTTCGCGAGCGGCTGCGACCCGATTACCGGGCCGCCTGCAAGCGGCTCGTCATCTCGCCCGACTTCTACGACGCCATCCAGCACCCGCACGCCGAGCTCGTCACCGAGCACATCGAGCGCGTCGAGCCGGAAGGCGTACGGACGTGCGACGGTCACCTCCACGAGCTCGACGTGCTCGTACTCGCCACCGGCTTCAAGACCGACGCGTTCATGCGGCCGATGACCGTCGTCGGCCGCGAGGGCGCCACACTCCAGGACGCGTGGGCGGATCGGCCGAACGCCTACCTGTCGATCTCGATCCCCGACTTCCCGAACTTCTTCATGCTCAACGGCCCCAACGGCCCCGTCGGCAACTTCTCCCTGATCGAGGTGGCCGAGCTCCAGTTCGGCTACATCATGGCGCTCGTCGAGCGGCTCCGATCCGGTGAGTGCCGGGAGATCAGCGCGACCCGCCGGGCGATGGACGACTTCGAGGCCGCCCGGGTGGAGGCGGCGGCCAAGACGATCTGGGTGACGGGCTGCCGGAGCTGGTACCTCGACGACCGGGGCATCCCCGCCACGTGGCCGTGGTCGTTCGACCGGTTCCGCGAGGAGATGGCGGCACCGGAGCCGGCGGCGTACGACTGCCGGTAGCTACGAGAGGTCGGCGCAGGCGCCGGTACCGCCGAAGAAGCCGGTGCGGAACGCCTCCACGCGCACGAACGCGGTGTCGCCGCTGCCGGTGGCGTCGCCGCGCACGGCCACGAAGGTGCGGATCGCTTCGTCGAGGTCACCGGGGGAGAGGCTGAGGTCGGTGCTGTGGTCGCCGCTCGCCACGCTGCCGGCCCACGCGCCCGCGAGACACTCCGCCCGCCGGTGCTGCGCCTTGGTGCCGAGGTCCTCGCCGAGGTCGTGTTGCACCGCTGACGACCAGCCGGCCGCGATCATCATCCCGACGCTGAAGTCGCCGATCTCGTCGTGCACGTCGAGCAGCACGGCGCGGTCGTAGACGATCGTGTTGGTCCCGGCGCAGTACTCGACGCCGGGATCGAGCACGCCGCCGTCGGTGTCGCCCTCGCAGGAAGCGCCCGCGCCGTTCTCGACGTCGGGGACCGGGGCCGTGGCCTCGATCGACCAGTACGTCTCGAGGTCGTCGGCGATCAACGGGAAGACGTCCTCGAAGGGCAGGTTGCCTTCGTTGACGGCGTCGTCCTGGCTGGTGAAACCGGTCTCGGTGACCTCCGGCGGGTCGGTTTCGTAGTCGGCGCAGTCGTCGGTGCCGTTCCGGAAGCCGTCCTGGAACGCGCTCACCCGGTCGAAGGCGTTGCCGTGGGCGCCGCTCTCGCGCGCGTCCGTGCCGGGAGGGTCCCGGAACTCGAGGTACCCGCTGAGGGCGGCGTCGAGGTCGGAGGTCCCGAGTGTGAGATCACCGTCGGCGCGGTCGGCCACGTCTCCGGCCCAGGCACCTGCGAAGCAGTCGGCTTGGAGCTCGAGCACCACGGTGGCGCGGAGGCGGGTGTCGACCCGCGCCTGGATCGCGTGGCCCCATTCGTGCGCCATGACCAGGGCCACGGCGAAGTCGCCGTAGCTCTGGCGCAGGCGGGGGACGAGCGACTGGTCGTCCCACGCCACGAAGTCGTCGAGGGAGCAGTAGAAGGCGTTGTCGGCCACGTCCTCGTACGGCGTGGTGCGATCGGTACCGTCGCACGCGGGCGGCGGATCGCTCTCGGTGTAGGGGTACAGGCGCGAGTCGGGAATGGGCTCGTAGGTGAAGCCGTAGGTCGCCGGCAGCGCCTCCGCCCAGAAGGCCTGGACGTCCGCGATCGCCTCCAGCGTGGAGGCCTCGAAGCTCGCACCGGCCGGGTTGCGCGCGGCCACGGCCCCGGATGCCGCCGCCCGTGGGCCGTCGCCGCCGCCGGCGGCGACGGTCGGTGCGAGCGCCGCCAGTCCGAGCACGAGAGCGGCGACGGCGACGAAGGCGCGCCGCCGCCGGGTCCGGAGTCGCCGTCGCTGCCGCCGGTCGGGTCGGGCGGCGGGCGCGTCGGGGGCAGTGATGTCGTCCATGCCGCGCGAGAACGGCGGCCGTTCGATCGAAGGTTCCCGATCGCGACGATTCACAGCGAACTCCAAGGTGCCGCCGGATCGGGGCCGCGGACCGAGCTCGCCGTGGTCGCGTCAGCGCACCCAGCCCAACTGGAGCACGAGCAGCACCGCGATGCTCACGAGACAGAACCAGTGATCGGCATGGATGCGACGGGCGAGGCGGCTCTGCACGTCGAGGGGGTCCTCCCGGCGGCCGAGCCGCACGGCACTCGGAACGGTACGCGCCGCCGCCAGTGCGATCGGCGCCACCGCGGCGACGAGCGATGTCGCCACCGCCCAGGCCGGCGAGGCGTCTCCGACGAGCTGGGCCACCAGCCCCGCGAGCGTCACGACCATCGCCAGCGCGACCAAGCGGTTCATCGGGTGTGCCTCGGTCGTGACGCGCCGGTAGTACCGGGCGATCGACGCCACGACCGGCTCCGGGAGCGCCGGGCCGGCGTGCCCCCGCACCTGGACGTCGTGCATCAGGTCGAACCACAGCACGGCCAGGAGGAATCCGGCGCCGGCGGTCACCACGGCGGTCATCGGCGAGAGTCTGGCCGGGCGCGGCCACGCCCGCAGTCGAGACCGCGGTCGCCGCCTCCGTTTGTGCTGGGATGTCCGGGATGCCGAAGCTGCGCCCGACGCGCCGCTCGGTCAGCTCCCGCTGCCGTAGGGGCGGGTGATGATCTCGAGCAGGTGACCGT
>DASUUL010000279.1:0-20151 GCA_036374115.1 Acidimicrobiia bacterium
GCACCGCCGGGGCGCCTGGACGGGGTTGCAGCGGCCGGGCTTCCCGCCCGGGAGCTGCACGAAGTACTCCGCGTTGATGCTCGGGACGGGTACGGGGAAGTCGGTGCTGACGATCTGGGCGCCGCTGCGCAACGCCCGGCCGCGCCGGGTGGTGTCGTTGCTACGCGCCTCGGCGAGGTCGGCGTCGGCGCGCGTGCGCACGATGAAGTGGTCGCGCACAAGCTCCTGGATGAGCGCCACGTCGGGGTCGTCCACCTTCACCACCGCCGCCGACGGCGCGTCGGGCTCGGCGGTCACGAACATCGGGGCACCCTCGAGCGACGGGCGGCCCTGCAGGTACTCGTCGCGGATCCCGCCGCCGCGGTTGAGCACGAACACGACCTTGCCGCGCGCCTCGGCCATGGTCGGCCACCCTCGATCGACGACCGCCGCCCGCAACGTCCGCCTACCACCGCGGACATCGTCGGGAGCGAGGAGGTCGCGCGGCTCGAACACGGAGCGGATCTCCCCGTCGAGGCGATCGAGCACATCCCGGTCGAACGGCTGCAAGCGCGGGTCCAGGACCCGCTCGAGATTGCCGTCCTTGGGTTCCACGAGCACGAAGATCGGAGCGTGACCCGGGTGGTCGTCGGACCATCCCTTGATGGTCTCCAGGCAGTCGAGGAAGGGCGAGCAGTTGCTGTTGGCGTCGACGACGGGCGTGTGCACCACGGGGAAACTGCTCCCGTCGTACGCGATGTCGATCTCGAACCCGCGGACGCCTTGCTCCTCCAGCTGCTGGTCGAGCGGCAGGTGCGCGTAGTCGAGCTCGTCGCCGAGCGGACCGGGGAGCCGCACCGACCCACGCTGGTGGTAGCTGTTGTGCGTGGTCAGCAACTGGATCTGGTCGACGCGCAACGAGTCGTCGCGCGGGTAGGCGACGGGCTTGGCCTCCTGCCCGCCGCCGTCGCCGCCCGAGCAGGCGGCGGCGGCGACGAGCAGCGCCGTCAGGAAGAGGGGCCGGAAACGCTCCACGGTCAGATGACGCTCTCGCCCGCCTCGACGCGCGGTCGGAGCAGCGCGGTGAGCCGGGCCCGGTGGAATGCCGCGTCGCCGAAGGTGAGCTGATCGAGCTGGGCCCGCTTCAGGAAGAGGTGCAGGTCGTGCTCCCACGTGAAGCCGATGCCGCCGTGCACCTGCAGCGACGACCCCATCACCCGCTTGGACGCGTCCGAGCACCACACCTTCGCCGTGGACGCGGCGACCGACGCATCGGGATCGCCGGCACCGATGCACCACGCGGCCCAGTACACCGTCGAGCGCATGCCCTCCACGTCGACGAGCATGTCGGCGCAGCGGTGCTTCACCGCTTGGAAGCTCCCGATCGGCCGGCCGAACTGCACCCGCTCCTTGGCGTACTCGACCGCCATCTCCATCACCCGCGCCGCCCCACCGAGCATCTCGGCGGACGCGTACACGGCACCGCGGTCGACGAGGGCGTCGACGGCGGCGGCGTCGCCCAGCGGCGCTGCGGGTGTGGCGTCGAAGCGCAGCCAGCCGAGCTCGCGGGTGCGATCCATCGCCGGCTCGCGGGCGGGCGCGCCCGTCGCCGCGAGATCGACGGCGAAGAGGCCGGGCCCGTCGTCGGTCGCGGCCACCACGACGGCGACGGTCGCCGACGGCGCGTAGGGGGTCGGGTCGGGCCGGCCGGTCAGGTGCCATCCGGTCGCGTCCCGTGCCGCCCGGACCGCGCCGGCACGGCCGCTCCACGCCACGCAGGCGACGCCGTCGCGCGCCAGCAGGCTCTCGACCTCGTCGGTGAGGCCCGCGCGCGCCAGCGCCTCGAGGGCGAGCACAGTCGACTGGAAGGGTGCCGGGGCGGCGTGACGCCCGACCTCCTCGAGGAGCACCGCGATCTCCACCGGGCCCAGGCCGTAGCCGCCGGCGGCTTCGGGGAGCCCGAGACGCGCCCACCCCTGCTCGCCCATCGCCGCGTTGAGGGCGGGATCGAGACCGCCGCCCGCCTCCATGACGGCGCGGACGTGGGCGATCGAGGCCCGGCCGTCGAGAAGCTCGCGGGCGCCGTCCCGCAGCGCGAGCTGGTCGTCCGACAGCTCGAAGTCCACTAGTCGGCTCCCGGGTGCATGCGTCCGGACCCTACTGCTCCCGCCTGGTGGGTACGCTCCGCGGTGCCGCCAAGACGACGAGCCGGGCCGACGACGAGCCGGGCCGACGACGAGGAGACCTCATGACCGATCCGGCCGCTGTCCTCCGTCACGGCGACCAGGAGCTCGAGCTGCCGATCGTGCGTGGCACCGAGGACGAGCTCGCCCTCGACATCTCGAAGCTGCGTGCCCGCAGCGGCTTGATCACCCTCGACTACGGCTTCGTGAACACGGGCTCGTGCGAGTCGGCGATCACCTACATCGACGGCGACGCCGGTGTGCTCCGCTACCGGGGCGTGCCGATCGAGCAGCTGGTCGAGCGGGAGCACCCGTCGTTCCTCGAGACGTCGTACCTGCTCATCTGGGGTGAGCTGCCGAACCAGGCCCAGCTCGACGAGTTCCGCTTCGAGGTGCGCCGCCACACCCTCCTCCACGAGGACGCCAAGCGCTTCTACGACGGCTTCCCCAAGGACGCGCACCCGATGGCGATCCTGTCGTCGGTGGTGAGCGCGCTGTCGACCTTCTACCAGGACAGCGACGACCCCCACGACGACGACCAGGTGCACCTGTCGATCGTGCGGCTCATCGCCAAGCTCCCCACGATCGCCGCCTACGCGTACAAGAAGTCGATCGGCCAGCCCTTCCTCTATCCCGACAACAGCCTCGACCTCATCGAGAACTTCCTGACGATGATGTTCGCGGTCCCGTCGGAGCCGTACGTGGTGAGCCCCCAGGTCGTGCACGCGCTCAAGCAGCTGCTGATCCTGCACGCCGACCACGAGCAGAACTGCTCCACGTCGACGGTGCGGCTGGCTGGATCCAGCGACGCCAATCTCTTCGTCTCGGTCGCGGCCGGCATCAACGCGCTCTGGGGCCCGCTGCACGGCGGCGCCAACCAGGCGGTCATCGAGATGCTCGGGTCGATTCGCGCCGACGGCGGCGACGTCGACGCCTACGTGGCCCGCGCCAAGGACCCGGACGACAGCTTCCGGCTCTCCGGGTTCGGGCATCGCGTCTACAAGAACTACGACCCGCGGGCACGCATCCTGCGCTCCACCGCCGACACCGTGCTCGAGGAGCTCGATCGGCCCGACGAACTCCTCGACCTCGCCAAGCGGCTCGAGGAGGTCGCGCTCGAGGACGACTACTTCGTGGAGCGCAAGCTCTACCCCAACGTCGACTTCTACTCCGGGCTCATCTACCGGGCGATGGGCTTCCCCACCGACATGTTCCCGGTGCTCTTCGCGATGGGGCGGCTGCCGGGCTGGATCGCCCACTGGAAGGAGATGATGGAGAGCCCGAAGACGAAGATCGGCCGGCCCCGCCAGATCTACACCGGCCCCACGGAGCGCAAGTACGTCCCCGTCGAAGACCGCCCGTAGCGCACCTTCCCTTGTTTGTGCAGTAGTACCGACGACACGACCGGTTCAGGCACAGACGCCGAGTGCACGGCTCACGGCGGCGACGAGGTCCGCCGGATCGGTGTTCGACGTGAACCGCAGCAGGGTCCAACCGGCGAGGACGAGCTCGTTCCCGCGGGCTCGGTCGGCGTCGAAGTCGCTCCGGGTTCGATGGAAGTCGTAGCCGTCGAGCTCGATCGCGATGCGCTCCCGGGCATAGGCGAGGTCGATGCGGTAGCGGTGGCCGTTGATGGACACAGGATGCCGACGCGCCGGCGCGGGTACGCCGGCGGCGATCAAGGTGTCGAAGGCGTCCGTCTCGAGAGCGCTGTCGCCTGCGTCGTAGCCGCGGATGCGCTTGGCAAGCAGCGCGTGAACGCGATCAGGGCTCCGTCCGGGCGCAAGGCCCAGCCGCTCGACGCACCGGTGCAGCCCGGCATGCGAAACGAGTCCACGGCGGAGTCCTTCGTCGAAGAGGCGGGCGAGGCCCGGGGCATCGAGGCGCATCGACAGGTCGACCACCGTGCGGGCAACGCTCGCGACCGGGATCCGGCGCAGGATCCGCCGGTCCGACTCGTCGATGACACCGGTGCGATGGGCCACGACTCCCTCGAGGCGCACCTGCTGCTCGATCACGGTGGTGATCTCGATGTGGCCGGGCGCCTCGACGGGCAGCCCCCACAGCACCGCGGCGGTGGCGTGCGACGCCGCCGCCGACCCGCCCGCGGCCAGGACCGCGCCCATCACCGCCTGCTCGAACGTGGGTGGGGCGCCCCCGACGGCGTAGACCCCCCGGCGGGTCCGTCGCCAGCGCCCGGTGCGAACCCGCCGGCGGATCATGTCGTCGCTGAACCCGGCTCCGTGTGCCTGCCAGCGGGTCACGAGGTTGTGTTGACGAGCCGCGAGCGCGGCGGCGGCGGCGTCGGCGTCCATGGCGATCCCCCGAGCGTCGTTCGGATCGGGGAAGGCGGGGGAAGGGACGGGCGAGCACGGAGGGTACCGCCGGGGTGTGCCACCTACGGCGTGGCCGTTCGTGCGCGCACCGGTCGCCCGGTGGGTGCTACTGCACAAACAAAGGGGGTGTCAGCCGCCGCCGATCGCGATCCAGGTGGCGCGGGCGCGACCGGCGAGCGTGCCGTCGGCGGCGTAGACCGCCGAGCCGGTCTCGAGCTTGCGACCGGAGGCACCGATCTGCCAGCCGAGGGCGACGCAGCGCTCCCCCGCCGCGACCGGCGCGACGATCTCGGCGGTGAGGCGGCCGAGCACGTAGGGCCCGTGCTCCGCGTCGATGTCGTAGAGGCCGCCGATACCGCCCGAGCAGTCGAGCGCCGCCCACACGTACTCGGGCGAGACCACACCACCCGCGTCGGGAGGTGCCAGCGACCGGTCCGGCACCCACGGCGCCGCGTAGAGGCCGGCGCGCCCGGCGACGGGGCCGACGAACACGCGCATGCCGTCGCCGGGCTCCCGGTCCGGACCGCACACGAAGCAGGTCGGGAACGGATGGTCGTGCGGGGTGGAGTTGATCCACGAACCCGCACCGGCCGTCTCGGCGACCGGGAACGGCACCCCGTCGGGGACGTCGAGCTCGAGGGTGGGCACGGCGCGCGCCTCCGCGACCAGCGTCTCGCCGTCGAGCAGGCGCGCCCCGTCGTCGCTCACCTCCACCGTCAACGGACGGTCGAGCGGCGGCGGTTGCCGCAGCGTGACCTCGGCGGGGTTTCCGACGCGGGCGGCGAGCAGCCCGCACGCGTACCCGCCGTTCGCGCTGTCGGGCGGGCCGCAGAAGCGGCGGTCGATGACGACGGTCTCGCTCACGCACGGGCCTCGATGAGCTTCCGTCGCACCTCGGCGGCGCCCTCGACGGCATGTCTCGGGTCACGGGCCTGGGGGATGAGGTTGAACGACGTGCACCCGGCGTCGACGTACGGCTCGAGGAACGCGGCGACGTCCTCGGCGGTGCCCGCAGGCGAGTACTTCTCGAAGCGCTCGAACGGGATCTGGTAGAAGGCCTCCATCGCGGGCGCGAGCGCGCCGTGCGCCTCCTCGTGCGAGTCGGCGATCCCGCACCACACCTGCATGGCGTGGCGCTGCGGGTGCTCCGTACGGCCGGCGGCGGCCGCCTCCTCGCCGAGCATCTCGACGACCTGCGCGAATCGTGCCGGTGAGTTCCAGATGCCGATCCAGCCGTCGCCGAGCCGGCCCGCACGCCGCACCGCGGCGTCGGAGCGGCCGCCGATCACGATCGGGACGGGCGTCGTGGGCGCAGGGAGGATGAGCGCGTCGTCGAGATCGAAGAACTCGCCGTGGAAGGTCAGCGGCTCGCCGGTCAGCAGCGCCCGCACGACTTCGAGGCACTCGTCCATGCGCCTGCCGCGGGTGCGCGGATCCACACCGCAGATCGCGACCTCGTGCGGGTCTTCGCCCCCGACGCCGACCCCGAACGTGAGCCGGCCCGGCGCGAAGGCGGCGAAGTCGGCGAGCTGGCGGGCGACGAGTACGGGGTGCCGGAGCGGCAACAGGTAGACCGCCGTGTACACGGGAAGACGAGGGTTGGCGGCGGCGAACGCGGTCGCGGTGAGCAGGCCGTCGGCGCCGGCGCCGACGAAGAACGACACGTGGTCGCCGCAACAGACGTGGTCGAAGCCGGCGTCGTCGACGGCGGCGAGCACCGCCCGGAGCTCGCCCGCGCCCCTGTTCATGAGCTCGAGCGGCGGGAACATCCCGACCGTGGGAGCCGTCATGGGCGGGGACGGTAGCCGGACGGGGCACCGGTACGCTGCGCCCTCGGATGGATCTGACCGCGACCGCTGCCGAGACCGCGCTGCGGACGGATGTGCGCCGGTGGCTGCGCGGCCACCTGCCCTGGGAGTACGGCAAGGGCCTCCCGCCGCGCTTCGACGACCTCGCCGAGGAGGTCGCGTTCGGCCGGGAATGGCAGGCGCAGCTCGCCGCCGGGCGCTGGGTGGGTGTCGCCTGGCCCGAAGAGTACGGCGGTCGGGGCGCCGGTCCCGTCGAGCACTTCATCGTCACCGAGGAGCTCGCCCGGGCGCGCGCACCCGAGCTCGTCGGTCGCATCGGCATCAACCTCGTGGGCCCCACACTCCTGGCCCACGGCACGTCCGAGCAGAAGCAGCGGTGGCTGCCGCGCATCCTCTCCGCCGAGCAACTGTGGTGCCAGCTCTTCAGCGAGCCCGGCGCCGGCAGCGACCTCGCCTCCGTCGCGACCCGTGCGACGGCCGTCGACGACGGCTGGCTGCTCAACGGCCAGAAGGTGTGGACCAGCTACGCACAGTTCGCCGACTGGGGCGTGTGCCTCGCGCGCACCAACCCGGACGTCCCGAAGCAGCAAGGCATCTCGTACCTCGTCGTCGACATGCGCTCCCCGGGCGTGGAGGTACGGCCCCTCCGCCAGATCACCGACGAGGCGGAGTTCAACGAGGTCTTCTTCAGCGACGTGTTCGTGCCCCGCGAGCACCTCGTGGGCCCCGAGCACGAGGGGTGGCGGGTCGCCAACTCGACCCTCTCCCACGAACGCGGGATCAACCCGCGCCAGCTCGTCATCCACGTCCAGCTGCTCGAGGAGCTCCTGCGCATGGCCCTGGCGTCGGGCGTCTACGACGACGCCCGCATCGGGCCGCGGCTCGCGCAGGCGGCCGTGGAGGTGCGCCTCTTCCAGCTGCACAACTGGCGGACGCTCTCGCGCCTCGCCAAGGGCCGGGCGCCCGGCCCCGAGGGCAGTCTGCTCAAGCTGTACTGGAGCGAGATGAGCAAGCGCCTGCACGACACGGTGATGGCGGCGCTCGGCCCGGTCGCACCGCTGTGGCGGGGTGCCGCCGATGATCCCGGCGACGGGAGCTGGCAGCGGTCGTGGCTCTACTACCAGGCGTCGTCGATCTGGGCCGGCGCCAACGAGATCCAGCGCAACATCATCGGCGAGCGGGTCCTCGGGCTCCCGCGCGAGCCGAGGGCCTGAAGCGCTCCGGCACTACGCTGACGGGAGCGTCACCTTCGGGGGAGAGCCGGTACGTGAAGGTCACCCGCATCCACCACGCCAGCGTGAACACCCACGGGGCGAGCCTCGACGCGGTGCGGCGCTTCTACGGCGAGGTGCTGGGTCTGCGCGTGGCACCCCGCCCCGACCTCGGGATCGACGGGTCGTGGTACGAGGCAGGGCCCGGCGGCCAGGTGCACGTGATCGACGCGCCCGCGCCCGGGGCCGGCATCGACCCGATCGGCAACCACTACTGCCTGGCGGTCGACGACCTCGACGCCGCCGTGGCCGGGCTCGAGGAGGCGGGCGTCGAGCACGTGCGTCTCGGCGACCAGGTGTTCCTCACCGACCCGGGCGGGAACACGATCGAGCTCCAGCAGGACGGGTAGCCGCGCCGTGGCCACCATCCGCTACGAGGTCGACGGGGCCGTCGCCACGATCGTGCTCGATCGCCCCGAGGTCGCCAACGCCCAGAGCTCGCAGCTCATCGACGAGCTCGACGCCGCCCTCGACCGGGCCGACGCCGACACCGACGTGCGCGTGGTCGTGCTCGCCGGTGCGGGAGAGCACTTCTCCGCCGGCCACGACCTCAAGGAGCTGATGGGCGACGGCGACGAGTGGGCGCGCATGCGCGACACGGCCGAAGGCAAGCTCCGCCACGAGCAGGTCATGTACTTCGACCGCTGCGTGCGGCTCTACGACTTCCGCAAGCCCACGATCGCGGCCGTGCAGGGGGCCTGCTCGGCTGCCGGGCTCATGCTCGCCTGCATGTGCGATCTCATCGTCGCCGCCGACGACGCCCGCTTCTCCAATCCGGTGCTGCGCATGAGCGGTGCGGGCGTGGAGCTGCTCGTCGAGCCCTGGGAGCTGGGGGCGCGCAAGGCGAAGGAGTTCCTCCTGTGCGCCGAGACCCTCGGCGCCGAGGAAGCCGAACGTCTCGGCCTGGTGAACAAGGTCGTCCCCCGTGACCGGCTCGCCGAGGCCGCGCGCGAGATGGCCGACAAGGTCGCGCTCGTCCCGCCCGTGACGGCGCAGGCGGTGAAGGACTCGATCAACCGCGCGAGCGACCTCCAGGGCAAGCGGGATTCCTGGCGGTACCACTTCATGGTCCACCAGTTCGTGAGCAACACGTCCACCGCCCTGGGCCTGATGGACGCCCGGAAGGCGGCCGGGTCCATGGACGCGATCAAGGCCGAGCAACAGCGCGGCGACACCTCGTGATGCGTCCCTCATGCGCAACTATTGCGCACCTGGTACGCATCGAGGGCTGGTTGCCGTGAGCGGGGCGCTCGAGGGGATCCGGGTCCTCGATCTGGGGACGCGGATCGCGGCGCCCTTCTGCGCGGGGCTGCTCGGCGAGCAGGGCGCCGAGGTGATCAAGATCGAGCAGCCGGGAACCGGCGACTTCATGCGCGAGATCGGGCCGTTCGTGCGCGGCGAGGACGGCGACGACTACTCACTCTTCTGGGCGGTCGAGGGCCGGGGCCGCAAGAGCGTCACCCTCGACCTGCGCACCGACGCCGGTCAGGACGTGTTCCGGCGCCTGGCGGCCGGGGCCGACGTGGTGGTGGAGAACTTCCGCCCCGGCACGCTGGAGAAGTGGCACGTCGGCCCCGCCGACCTCGATCCCAAGCTGGTGGTGGTGCGGATCAGCAGCTTCGGCCAGGACGGCCCCTACGCCGCCCGACCCGGCCTCGACCGGGTCGGGATCGGCTACGGCGGGCTCCTCAACCTCACCGGCTATCCCGACCGTCCACCCGTGCGGGTGGGCGTGACCATCTCCGACTACCTCACCGGGGTGTTCGCCGCCCACGCCGCCGTGAGCGCCCTGTACGCGCGCGACGCGCGGCGCCGGGGCCGGGGTGCCGTCGTCGACGCGGCGTTGTACGGCGCCGCGCTGCGCATCCTCGAGTGGACCGTCCCCGCCTACGACCGCCTCGGGATCGTGCGCGAGCGCGAGGGCAACCGGCTCGCGAACTCGGCGCCGCTCGACAACTACCCCACCGCCGACCACAAGTACGTGTGCATCGTCGCCGGCGGCGACGCCAACTTCGGCCGCCTCTGCAAGGCGATGGACCGTACCGACCTGCTCCACGACCCCCGGTTCGCCACGCTCTCCGACCGCGCCGAGCACGGCGACGCGATCAACGGCATCGTCGCCGACTGGACGAGCGCGCACACCGCCGCCGAGATCGAGGACGCCTGCGTCGCCTGCGACGTGCCCGTGGGCACCGCGTACACGGCCGCCGACATGTTCGCCGACCCCCATTTCGCCGCCCGTGGCGACCTCCTCGAGGTCGACGACCCGGTCGCCGGTCCGCTGCGCCAGCAGGCCCCGTTCCCACGCGTGGTCGGGGAACCCGTGCCCGTTCCGGCGGGAGCGCCCCGGCTCGGCGAGCACACGCGCGCGGTGCTGGGCGGGGCCGGCCTGAGCGACGCCGAGCTCGACCGCCTCGCCGCCGACGGGGTGATCTGATGAGCGCCGACAGCGTCCCGGTCCGCGAGGGCCTCTTCGACGACGGCCACCTCCTCGGCGGGTGCTGCGCCGCCTGCGCGCGCCACCATTTCCCGAGCTCCGCGCGCTGCCCGTACTGCGGCTCGCCCGACGTCACCCGCGTGCAACTCGCCGACCACGGCACCCTGTGGGGCTGGACGGCCGTCACCACCCCTCCCCCCGGCTACCGGGGGGAGGTCCCCTTCGGCTTCGGCGTGGTCGAGCTGCCCGAGGGCCTGCGTCTCGTCACTCGGCTCACCGAGGCCGACCCCGGCCGCCTCACCTTCGGCATGCCGATGCGCCTGGTGATCGACCCGTTGCACACCGACGACGACGGCAACCGGGTCGCGACCTACGCGTTCGCACCGGCATCGTGAGCACGACCCCATGAGCACCTCGAACGTCTCGATCGCCGGTACGGGGATCCATCCGTTCGGCCGCTTCGAGAACCGGACGGTGACCGACATGGGCGTCGCCGCCGTCGCCGACGCCCTCGCCGCCGCCGGCGACCCGCCGTTCCAGGCGGCGTTCTGCGGCACCGCGTACGCCGGCGTCGCCGCCGGGCACAAGGTGCTGGGCGCGCTGGGGCTCACCGGCGTCCCCATCGTCGACGTGGAGGCGGGCTGTGCGAGCGGCGGCGCCGCCCTCATGCTGGCGGCGGGCGCGATCCGGGCCGGCCAGTACGACTGCGTCCTCGTGTTCGGGATCGAGAAGATGCCCAAGGGCATCATCCGCTCGTCGTTCTTCGAGCCCTGGCGGGAGGAGGCGGGGCTGGCGTCGACGCCGGCCTACTTCGCCTTGCGGGCGCAGCGCCTGATGCGCGAGGCGGGCGTCACCAAGGAGCAGCTCGCCGAGGTGGTGGTGAAGAACCGCCGCCACGGCGTGCACAACCCCGATGCGATGTTCCGCCGCGAAGTGACGGTCGACGAGGTGCTCGCCTCCCGGATCGTGTGCGAGCCCCTGCACCTCTGGATGCTGTGCTCGCCCAACGAGGGCGCGGCCGCGGTCGTGCTGCGGGCGGCGACCGCGTCCGAGCGCGACGCCGTCGTGCTGCGGGCGGCGGCGCTGCGCTCCCACCTTCCCGGCTCGGTGCTCGACGAGGGCACGCCCCTCGCGGGCATCACCGACGACGACGACATCCCCGCGCCCACCACGCTGGCGGCCCGGGCGGCCTACGAGGAAGCAGGGGTCGACCCCGCCGACGTCGACGTCGTCGAGTGCCAGGACACCGATGCCGCCCGGGAGCTGCTCTCGCTCGAGGAGCTGGGGCTGGTGCCGCCCGGCGACGCCGGCAAGTGGGTGGCCGCGGGCGCGACCGGGCTCGGCGGCCGCCTCCCGGTCAACGCGAGCGGCGGCCTCCTCTCGAAGGGTGAGCCCCTGGGAGCGTCCGCCCTCGGCCAGGTCGTCGAGCTCGCATCCCAGCTGCGGGGCGAGGCCGGCGCCCGCCAGGTCGACGGGGCCCGCACCGGCCTCGCCCACACCGTCGGCCGGGGCGCCAACGCCTCGGTCGCGATCCTCCAGCGCAACCGGTAGCCCCGCCACCCGCTCCCGCCCCGCTGACGGGCGCGCCGGCGAATCAGGCGCCGATGCGCTCGTTGTAGCTCTCGATGGCGTCGTCGGCGTCCTGCTGGGCGCGCTGGAGCGCCTGCTTCGGCGCCATGCCGTTGGCGAACATCTCGGTGAGGGCGTCGCGCACCGCGTTGCGCACGCCGGCGTAGTCGCCGATCACGGGCCCGACGGCAGCCGCGCCGGTGCCGCCGGCCTGCAGCTGGTCGTAGGGCACCTGCAACTGCGGGTTCTCGGCGTAGAGCTGCTGCACCGCCGGGTCCTGGAACGACGCCTCCCGGATCGGAACGAAGCCCCCGCGGGTGCCGACCGTGAACGCCGCGTACGCCTCCGGCGACGAGAGGAACTTCACCAGCTCCCACGCGGCCGCCACCTTCACGTTCGAGCCGCTGTCCGGGATCCACAGCGACGCGTCGCCCACCGGAACGCCACCTCCGCCCTTCAGCGACGGCAGCGGCCCCACGCCCATCTCGACGCCGGCGTACTGACCCTGACCCAGGATGTCGAACACGGGCCCGAGGCCGGACGACGCGTCGAAGGTCATCGCGGCCTCGCCCGTCCCGATCGCGAGCAGGTGGTCGATGCTCGCCGGGGTCGAACCGGTGTAGAGGGCGAGGCCGGAGTCGACCATCTCGTCCCACCACTGCCAGATCTGGAGGCCCTTGTCGGAGTCGATGCGCGCCTCGGTGGCACGTTGTTTGCGGCCGTTGCCGTTGTTCACGTACACCTGGCCCGACTTGGCGAAGAGGAACTCGTTGACGTACGGCTCCGCCCACACCGAGAGGCCGTAGCGCGCCGCACCGCTCTCGACGATCTGGCGCGAGTACTCGGTGATCTCCTCGAAGGTCCCGGGCGGGTCGTCGGGGTCGAGACCGGCGGCCCGGAACGCGTTCTTGTTGTAGTACAGGATGATGTTCGACACCGTCCACGGCATCGCCCGCAGCACGCCCTCCGTCGTGTAGAAGTCGAGGGCGCGCGGCAGGAAGTCGGAGAGGTCGTAGTCGTCGGCCTCGACGCACGACTCCATGGGGATCGTGCTCTGGCTGTCGACCAGCGACTGGACGGTGGTGTCCTCCATCTGGGCGAGGTCGGGCACCTTGCCGCTGTCGAGACCGGCCTTGTACTTCTCGAAGAGGTCGGAGTACACGACCTGGTCGATCGCGTTGACGCGCACCTTGTCCTGGCTCGCCTCGAACTGCTCGAGGAGGTCGAGGAGGATGCCCTTGTTGTTCTCACCCTGCTGGGTGTACCAGAACGTGATCTCGACCGGTTCGTCGACCTTGTCGAGGGCGTTGACCGGGCACTTGGGTGTGCCGCCGGCTCCGGGCACCGCGCCGGCACCCGGGGCGAGCGTCGCCACGGTGAGGCCCACCGCGAGCGTGAGCGCGAGCACCGTCATTCGTCGTGGCACCGAGCGACCTCCTGTCCGGCCGGCATGGATGATCCTACGGACACCGACGCGCGATCCCAGGGCCGAAGGTCCCGGCGGCGGGGGACGGTCGGCGTCAGCCGATGCGTGAGTTGTAGTCGGCGATGGCGTCGTTCGACTGCTGCTCGGCGTCGCGCAATGCCGCCTTCGACGACTTGCCGGCGTTGAGCATGGCGGTCTGCTGCTCCTCGATCACCTGGCGCACGGCCTGGAACGCGCCGATCACCGGCCCGGCGGTCTTGAGGTTGTTCTTCCCGTCGAGCAGCTGGTCGTAGGCGACCTGGAAACCGGGGAGCTCCGCCCATCGCTGCTGCACCGCCGGCAGCTCCACGGCCGACTCCCTGGTCGGGATGTAGCCCGTGCCTGCGGCCCATGCCGCGACCTGTTCGGGCTCGTTGAGGAACTTCGTGTACTCCCACGCCGCCGCCTGCTTCTCCGGTGACGACTGGCTCACGATGTAGAGCGCGCCGCCACCGACGGTGACCCCTCCCTTGGTCGAGCCCGGCAGCGGGGCGACACCCAGGTCGACGTGGGCGTAGTCACCGGCAGCAAGAACCTGCGAGATCTCGCCGAGGGCGGCGGTGGTGTCGATGGTCATCGCCGCTTGGCGATTCCCGAGCGCCAGATAGTTGTTGAGCTCGCCTTGGCCGAGGCGCGGGTTCGTGGACGCGAGGTCGTCGGCGACCATGCCCGACATCCAGTCGAAGACCTGCTGGCCGACCTTCGCATCGAACAACACCTCGGAGGCGCGATCCTTTCGCCCGTTTCCGTTGTCGACGTAGAAGCGATTGTCCTTCGCCAACCATTGCTCGAAGAACCAGGCGTCGATCTTGAGCGCGAAGCCGAAGGGGTAGCCGAGGTTGGCCTTGATCTGCTCCGAGTACTCCCGTACCTCCTCCAGGGTCGCCGGCGGGTCGTCGGGGTCGAGGCCCGCCTCCAGGAAGGCGTTCTTGTCGTAGTACAGGACCGGGTTCGACGTGTTGAACGGCATCGCCCACTGGGTGCCGTCGACGGTGTAGTAGTCGATCACGCGCGGCAGGAAGTCGGAGGTGTCGTAGCCGTCGGCGTCGATGCAGGCCTGGGCGGGCAGGATCGCCTGCGAGTCGATGGCCTGCTGGAGCATGTTCTCGCTGAACTGCACGATGTCGGGGAGCTGACCCGTGGAGAGCCCGGCTCGGAACTTCTGCTGAGTGTCGTCGTAGTCGACCTGGTTCACGAGGCTCACACGTACGTCGTTCTGCGAGCTGTTGAACTCGTCGGTGAGGGCGACCAGGGTCTCCTCGAGCGCCCGCCGCATCGAGTGCCAGAACACGATCTCGACCGGCCCGTCGGCGCGCTCGAGCGCGTTCAGGGGGCACTCGGCGTCACCGCGTGCCGGCGCCGCGCCAACCGAGGTCGCGGCGACGACACCGGCCGAGAGCACGGCGGTGAGCACGGCCGCCAGCAGGCGGCCACGGGTACGGATCGTCGTCACGACGGTCACCCTTCCTGGTGGGGGGCTTCGGGAGGGGCCACCACGCCGGCGTCAGCCGACGCGGTCGTTGTAGCTCTTCATCACCCGGTCGGCCTCGCGTTTGGCGTCGTTCAGGGCGTCCTTGGGCGACTTGTCGCCCGCGAGCAAGGCGGTCTCCTGATCGTCGATCACCTCACGGACGCCCAGGTAGTCGCCGATCACCGGGCCCGACGTCGCGAGCGTGTTCTTGCCCGAGAGCAACTGGTCGTAGCCCACCCGGAACTGGGGGAACTGACTCCATCGCTCCTGGAGCGCGGGGAGCTCGATCGCGTCCTCGCGCGTCGGGAGGTAGCCGGTACCCGCCGACCACGCCGCCACCTGCTCGGGCTCGTTGAGGAACTTCGCGTACTCCCAGGCCGCGGCCTGCTCCGCCGGGGACGACTCCTTCACCAGGAACACGGCACCGCCGCCCACGATCGTGCCGCCCTTCTCCGGACCGGGCATGGGCGCCACGCCGAGCTCGACGTGCGCGTACTGACCCTCGCCGAGCACCTGCGAGACCGTTCCGAGGCCGGCGGTGGTGTCGATCGTCATCGCCGCCTCGCGATTGCCCAGCGCGAGGTAGTTGTTGAGCTGGTTCGGCCCGGTCCGCGGGTTCGTGACCGCGAGACCGTCGTCGACCATGTCGCGCATCCACTTGAAGATGTCGAGCCCGGCTTTGCGGTCGAAGTTGACCTCGGTGGCGCGCTCCTCGCGGCCGTTTCCGTTGTTCACGTACGGCACGTTCGCCTTGCCCAGGAGCTGCTCGAAGAAGAAGGCGTCGATCTTGAGCGCGAAGCCGTACGGGTAGCCGGCGTTCGCCTTGATCTGCTCCGAGTACTCCCGTATCTCGTCGAGGGTCTCGGGCGGGTCGTCGGGGTCGAGGCCGGCGGCCTCGAAGATGGCGCGGTCGTAGTAGAGGATCGGCTGGGAGACGTTGAACGGCATCGCCCACAGCTGGTCCTCGACGGTGTAGTAGTCGGTGACGCGCGGGACGTACTCCGAGAGGTCGAAGTCGTCGGCGTCGACGCACGCCTGGGCGGGCAGGATCGCCTGCGAGTCGATCACCTGCTGGAGGCCGGTCTCGGGCAGCTGCACGATGTCGGGGAGCTCACCGGCGCCGAGCCCGGCCCGGAACTTCTGGAGGGTGTCCTCGTAGCTGCTCTGGTTGACGAGCGAGACCTCGACCTCGTCCTGAGAGCTGTTGAACTGGTCGGTGAGGGCGACGAGGGTCTCCTCGAGCACGCGGGTCATCGAATGCCAGAACGCGATCTCGACCGGCCCGTCGGCGCGCTCGAGCGCGTTCAGGGGGCACTCGGCCTCGCCTCGCGCCGGCGCCGCGCCGGCCCCTCCGGTCGCCACCACCCCGAGCAGGAGGCCGGCGACGAGGGGGACGGCGAGGAGGCGGGACGGGCAGCGTCTCATCTGGGGTTCAGCCTTTCACAGCGCCGGCCGTGAGGCCGCGCACGAGTTGCTTCTGGAAGAAGACCAAGAGGATCAAGAGCGGTACGGCGGCGATGATGACGCCGGCGAACGTGACGTTGATCTCGTCGAGCTGCGTACCGCGAAGCTGCTTGAGCCCGATCTGCACGGTGCGGTACTGGTCGTCGTCGGTCACGAGCAGCGGCCACAGGTACTGGTTCCACGCCGAGAGGAAGCCGAACACGGCGAGGGCGGCGATCGCCGGTCGCGCGAGCGGCACGGCCACCCGCACCATGAACCGCAGGTGCCCGTAGCCGTCCATGGCCGCGGCGTCCTGCAGGTCGCGCGGTACCTGGAGGAACGCCTGGCGGAGGAGGAACGCACCGAAGCCGGTGGCCAGGAACGGCACCGCGAGGCCCTGGTAGCTGTTGAGCCACCCGAGCGAGTCGACGGTCTGGAGGTTCGTGATGATCGTCACCTCGAACGGGACCATCAGCGTCGACAGGAACACCACGAACAGGGTGCGCTTCAGCGGGAACTGGAGGAACGCGAACGCGTAGCCGGCGAGGACGGCGGTGACGATCTGGCCGACCGTGATGAGGATCGTCACGATGAAGCTGTTGCGCAGGTACGTCGCCATGTGTCCGGCCGACCACGCCTCGCTGTAGGTGTCCCATTGCGGGTCGAAGGGGAACATGCTCGGCGGCCGGCGCGAGATCTGCTCCGGGGTCAGCAGCGAGTTCACGAGCGTGATGTAGATCGGGAACAGCACCACCGCCGCCAGCAGCGTGAGCAGCAGGTAGCGGGCGACGAGGCGGGCGTTGCCCAGGATCAGCGCCAACAGCACCGCCACGGTCAGGCCCGTCACGATCACGCCGGCGAGGACCGCGTTGACGGTGATCAGCACGAGCGCCGTGAGCACGAGTGCGCCGACCTCCACGAGCCCGATCACGATCGCGGCGTCGGCGAGCTGGCGGCCCGTCTCGCGGCCGCTCGACATCTCGATCTGTCCCCGGGCGCTGAAGCCGAACCCGAGCGCGAGCGCGAAGCCGAGCAGCACGACGACGCCGCCGTACATCGGCCGGGCGAACCACAGCGGGACCCCGACGACGGGCCCGGCGACGGCGGCGACCAGCGCCGCCACCGACAGCGGGTTCACGTGTGTCGCCTGCGGGACCGTGGCGACGTCAGCGGCCATAGAACACCCGCTTCTCGAGGACTCGCATCTGGATGAGGGTGAGCACGAGCGTGATCGCGAACAGCGCGATCGCGAGCACGGCCGCCGTACCCGGGTTGTTGCGTTCCCGCAGCTCCGTGTACACGAAGTAGGTCAGCACGTTCGTGCGGTCGATCGGCCCACCGCGGGTGAGCAGGTCGATCTGGCCGAAGCTCTGGAAGGCGAAGATCGTCCCGACGACCGCGGCGAAGAACAGGGTCGGCGAGAGCAGCGGGAGGGTCACGCTGCGAAAGCGCGACCAGGCGCCGGCCCCGTCGACCTCGGCGGCCTCCAGCATCTCGTCGGGGATCGACTGCAGTCCCGACGACATGAGGATGAAGGAGAGGCCGAGGTTCTGCCAGATGGTCGTCACGGCCACGGCGGTCAACGCCCACGACGGATTCTCGAGGATGGGCGGGCGCGGGTCGAGGCCGAGCCACGGGAGCAGCCCGACGAGCGGGTTCATCAGCGTGCCGAAGATCACCGACGCCACCGCCACCGACGTCGCCACCGTCGACGAGAAGATCGTCCGGTAGATGCCGATGCCCTTGAGCCGTTGGTGCGCCAGCACCGCCAGGGCGAGGCCGAGGGCGATCCCGGCGGGAACCGTGAGGAGCGCGAACACGAACGTGACCTTCACGCTGTTGTAGAAGTCGGTCGACGTGAGCACGTCCTGGTACTGCTCGAAGCCGATGTACTTCTTCGGCAGGTTCGGGAAGGGCGGGTTCCGGTACAGGCCGAGGTAGAAGTTCTTCAGGAACGGATAGATGATGAACGCCCCGAAGATCAGAAGGGACGGCAGCACCATGGCGTAGCCGAGCGTGGCCTCCCGCACCCGCCTCCCGAACCGGCGCGGTCGCGTCGTGGCCGGCGCCGCGGTTCTGACGCCGGTGGTGGGAACGGCGACGTCGGTGGTGCTCATCTCACTGGGCTCCGTCGATTCGCAGCTCGGTGTTCGGGTCGAACAGGTGGACCATCTCCACCTTCTCGACGGTGAGGCGGGCCGGCGCCTGCTCCGGGGGCGGGGGCTCGTCCGCGGGCTGGCGGACGATCACCGGCTGGCCGTCGGCGAGGCGGCAGAACACGTGGCGTTCGTGCCCGAGCGACTCGATCACGCTGACGGTGGCCTCGATGGGCCCGCCGGCGCCCACGCGGAGGTGCTCGGAGCGCACGCCCACGATCACCTCGTCGAGGCCGAGGCGGGCGATCGCCGCGCCCACCGCCTCGGTGACAGGGATCTCCCCTCCGGGGATGGCGATCACGCGAACCTGCCCGGCGGCACCGGCGAGCACCTTGCCGGTCACCGTGTTCATCGGGGGGTTCCCGATGAAGCGGGCGACGAAGAGGTTGGCCGGCTTCTCGTACACGGCTTGGGGCGCGCCCACCTGCTGCAGGGCGCCTTCGTTCAGGATGGCGATGCGATCTCCCATCGTCATCGCCTCCACCTGGTCGTGGGTGACGTAGACGATGGTCGTCGCGAGGCGGCGGTGGAGCTCCACGAGCTCGGCGCGGGTCTGCACTCGGAGCTTGGCGTCGAGGTTCGACAGCGGCTCGTCCATGAGGAACGCCTCGGGTCGGCGCACGATCGCCCGGGCCAGCGCCACCCGCTGGCGCTGCCCGCCCGAAAGCTGGGCCGGCTTGCGGTTGAGCAGGTCCCCGAGCCCGAGGATCCCGGCCGCCTCCGCGACCCGCCGGTCGCGCTCGTCGTGGGCCACCCGGCGCGAGCGGAGGGGGAACTCGATGTTCCGGCGCACGCTCATGTGCGGGTACAGCGCGTAGCTCTGGAAGACCATCGCCACGTCGCGGTCCTTGGCCTCGACATCGGTGACCTCACGGTCCCCGATCTCGATGACGCCCTCGGTGGGCTCGTCGAGGCCCGCGATCATCCGCAGTGCCGTCGACTTGCCGCATCCCGACGGCCCCAGGAGCACGAGGAACTCCTGGTCGGTGATCTCCAGGGTGAGGTCGTCGACGGCGGTGACGTCGCCGAACCGCTTGGTCACGCCCTTGAAGCCAACTCGCCCCATGCGGGCGTGAGAATAGGCGGCCCGCCGCGGTGGAGCGGGCCCGGCAGTGGGCCAGGAGGCGAACCCCGGGTGAACGTCCCCAGGGCGGATTCGCCGCGGATGGACACCGGGGTGCCGTCCGGAAGTGCCGAGGAAGCCCTGGTGGAGAGGGATCGAGCTGGCGGTGGAGCCCGGATGCCGTTCAGCGGGCGCGCAGGAACCAGCCGCGTGGGTCCCAGCGGCGCAGCGCACCGATCTCGTCCGCAGTCGGCGGTGCCAGCTCCCGCACGTCGTCGGCGACCCGCAGATCCCATCCGCACGCCGCCCGCGCCGCCGCCACCCGAGCCGCGATCGGCTCCTCGCCCGCCGGCACCGCGGTGAGCACGAGCTCGTCGCCGTCGACCTTCTCGAGCGTGCCCAGGTCGGTGACGAGCGCGCGCACGCCGTGCCCCGGTGAGGTGACGTAGCCACACTCGGGCGGTGTGCGTTCGGGTGCGAGCAGCGCCACCACGATCGACTCGGCGGCGACGCTGGCGACGTCGTTGCCCCCGCCGGAGCCCACGAGGAACGGGCCGCCGGGAACGAGCGTGGAGTTGACGTTCCCGGCGCGGTCGACCTGCGCGCCTCCGAGGCAGGCGACGGTCGTGGTGCCGGGCCCTCCCACGAGGGCGCCGAGCACGAGCCCGACGTCGCCGAGCATGGTCGAGCGCCAGAAGTTGCGGTGGTTGAGCACGAACGGGTCGCCGGGCGTGGGGTCGTAGCCCCACAGGCCGATCTCGGCGGTGAGCTCGACGGCGGCACCGGCGGCACGCGCCTTGGCCACGCCGAGCCAGGCGGCGAGGTTGGCCACGCCCGCGCCGGCGAGGACGGCGTCGGCGGCGAGCGCCGCCACCCGCGCCGCCAGGTGGCGCGCCCCCCACACGGCCGCGAGCTCCCAGCGGTTGGCGGGCGCGCCGAGGTCGGGTGGATGCGCCTCGGCGTCGGCGCG
>DASUUL010000280.1:0-3704 GCA_036374115.1 Acidimicrobiia bacterium
GCCCGTTCGAGGTCGCCCTCGACGAGTGCCACGCACGCGATCAAGCGCCGGGAGTCCGGCTCGTAGAGGCGCACGGGATGCGACCCGATGTCCTCCCAGGTGCGCGCCGCGTGCTGCGCTTCGTCGAGGTCGCCGGCGAGCGCGGCCGCGCCCGCCAGCCCCGAATACGCCCACGCCAGGTAGCCGGTATGGCGCTGTTCGCCGTAGCCGGCGAGCGCCTCCCGGAACCACCGGGCCGCGCTCCTCACAGCCCCGCGGACGAGCGCGACCCGCCCGAGCGACAAGGCCGCCCAGGCCTGCGCCGTGCTGTCGCCGCGCGCGATGCCGGCGTCGTAGACGGGCCCGATCGCCTGGTCGGCATCGTCGAGATCGCCGGCTTCCGTGTAGGCGATCCCGGCGGTGATCGGGAGCAGGCTCGGGGTGGCGGTGCGGTGCTCGTCGGCGACGGCGTCGAGGGCGCTCGTGCCGATCTCCGCGGCATGCAACGCCTCCCGGGTGCGCCCTCCGACGCTGCGGGCCACCGCGACCATCAGCGCGGCGTCCGACGCCGCCAGCGGAACCTGGAGGTACGGATCCGCCAGCGCCACCGCGGCGTCGAGCTTCGCCTCGTGCAGGAGGATGTTGGCGAGCAATGCGTCGAGCCGGCCGACCCACATCGGGTCGCTGACGTCCGGCCGAACGCGTTCGACGACGGCGGTGGCGTCGGCGTGACGATCGAGCGCGCCGAGGCCGACCGCGACCTGTTCGGCGGCGATGACGCGTCCCCGATCGTCGGTGGCGCGTTCCAGTGCCTCTGACCCCACTTCGATTCGGGCGGCGTGATCGCCGACGAGCTCGTACACCGAGCCGAGCAGGAGGGCAGACTCCAGGCTCTTTCGCGAATCCCATGCCGCGCCCGCCAGCCGGATGACGGCATCGACGTCGCGGCGCTCGAGAGCGGCGTCGGCCGCGTCCACGAGCAACGCGACGTCGTCGTCGGTGATGCCGCGTTCGACACACGCCTCTGCACGGACGAGGAGCGGGTCGGGGCCGCGTTCGCCCGCGGCGGCATAGCCCGTTGCGAGCGAGCCGCGTATCCGGCGTGCGTCCTCGTCCGAGACGACGGCACGAGTGAGCTCGCCCTCGAGCGCGCTGGCGGGTTCCCACGCGAGCTCGGAGCCTTCGCCCACGGCGCGCACGATGCCGCGCGCTTCGGCGTCGACGACCGCGTCGGTGTCGGCGAGCGACATGAGGACCGTGTCCGGGATGTGGCGACCGATGGCGACGAGCTCACCGACGGCGCGCGTCGCCTGCGGCGCCCTGTTCATCGGCGATCCCGCGCGGAGCGCGTTCGCGGCGGCGAGAGGGAATCCGGCGCGGAGGGTGGCGACGGGCCCCCGTACGTCGAACCAGCCGCCGGGGACGGGGGACGTGAGCACCGCCACCAGGTCGGCCGGGAGTCCGGCCGTCCAGGTCATGAGCCGCTCCACCGAGATGCCGTCGACGGGCACACCGGCGACGTGCGACGCGAGCTCACCGATGTCGCTGCGGCTCAACGGCTCGACGTCGACGCGCTCCCACACGTGGTCGCGCCAGGCCCGCGTGATGTCCGGGGGCGCGGGAACACCGGTCCGGAGCGTGCCGAGGAGCCGGAGATCGCCCCGCTCGATCGCGTTCGCCAGCTGGCGAGCGGTGTCGGCATCGAGCCGGTGGAGGTCGTCGACGACGAGAAGGGCGCCCGGTGGGATCGAGGGCGCCGGCCACCCTTCGGCGAGGACGAAGCCCGATGCCTCCGCTCGCCGGGCGCAGTCCGTGAGCAGCGCGGTGCGCCCGATCCCCGCGGGGCCGGCGAGCACCACCCCACGGCTCCCGCTCGTGAGCGCACCGAGCGCCCGGCCGAGCGCGGCGTCACGTCCGACGAGGGGGCTCCTGCCCGGCACGCTCGGTGACGGTAGCCCCTCCCTGCGTGAGATGGCTATCCACTACTCAGGTCGCGGTTGTCGGGTTCGTGGGGAATGCCCGCGTGCGACGCCGGCGCAGACGACGGGCGGCGTCGGGCAGCATGGAGCCGTGCACCTCGGTATCGACACCGGCGGGACCTTCACCGACCTCGTCGACGCCGGCGGCCGGGTCGTGAAGGTGCCCTCGACGCCGGCGGCGCCCGCCCGCGCCCTCCGAGACGCGCTGGCGGCGGCGGGCGGTGGCGTGCCCGAGCTCCTCGCCCACGGCACGACGGTGGCGACCAACGCGCTGCTCCAGCGCCGCCTCGGGCGCGTGGCGTTGATCGCGACCCGGGGTTTCGCCGACGTGATCGAGATCGCCCGCCAGGTGCGCCCGTCGCTCTACGACGTCACGCGTGACCGGCCCGCGCCGTTGGTGCCCCGCGACCTGCGCTTCGAGGTCGGCGGGCGAATCGGCGGCTCCGGGCGCGAGCTCGAGCCCCTCGACGAGGCGTCCGTGCCCGACCTTCCCGACGACGTCGACGCGGTCGCGGTGTGCCTGCTCCATGCCGACCTCGATCCCGGTCACGAACGCAGCGTCGCCAAGAGCCTCGCGGCGCGGGGCGTCGACGCCAGCTGCTCCCACGAGGTCTCGCCCGAGTTCCGCGAGTACGAGCGCATGGTCACGACGGTCGTGAACGCGGGCCTGCGTACCGTGTGCCGGTCGTACCTGCTCGACCTCGCCGGTCTCGCCCGCGAGGTCCTGGTCATGACGTCGGCGGGTGGGCTGGTTCCCGTCGCCGATGCCGCCGACGTGCCGGCATCGCTGCTGCTCTCGGGACCCGCCGGCGGGGTGCGCGCGGCCGCGGCGGTGGCGGCGGCGTGCGGCTTCCCCGACGCGGTGTCGTTCGACATGGGCGGTACGAGCACGGACGTGTGTCTGGTGCGCGGAGGCGTACCCGAACCGGCACCGGCTCGGGTGGTGGCCGGGTACCCCTTGCGCCTGCCCGCCCTCGACATCCACACCATCGGGGCCGGCGGCGGGTCGATCGCCCGCCTCGACCCCGGCGGGGCGCTCGCCGTGGGGCCCGAGAGCGCCGGCGTCGAACCCGGGCCCGCGTGCTACGGGCGGGGCGGGCGCGACCCGACCGTCACCGACGCGGACCTCGCGCTCGGCCGCATTCCCGCGGGCGCGGCGTTCCCGGGGCTGGGCGCGCTCGACGTCGACGCCGCCGGCGAGGCGATCGCGCGTGCGGGCGTGACCGCGGAAGGCGTCGTCGTGGTCGTCGACGCCGCGATGGAGCGGGCCGTGAGGGTCGTCACCGTCGAGCAGGGCGTCGATCCGCGTGCGCTCGCGCTCGTGGCGTTCGGCGGCGCCGGGCCGTTGCACGCGTGCGCGATCGCGGAGTCGTTGGGAATGGCGGCGGTGATCGTGCCGCCCCGAGCCGGTGTGCTGTCGGCGGTCGGGCTCGTGTGCTCCCCGCGCCAGCGGGAGCTGGTGCGGTCGTGGCCCACACCGCGCGACGACCGTGGCGTCGACGGCGCGCTGGAGGCGTTGGCGGCCGAGGCCTCCGCGCTCGTCGGTGGCGCGACCGAGGTCGAGCGGCTCGTCGACTGCCGCTACGAGGGTCAGAGCCACGAGCTCACGGTGGCGGCGGTCGCCGATTTCGCCGCCGAGCACGAGCGCCGCAACGGCTTCACGCGGCCGGGCACGCCCGTCGAGGTGATCGCCCTCCGCGTGCGCGCCCGGCGCCCGGCACCGTTGCGCGTCGACGCGCTCCCGCC
>DASUUL010000281.1:0-6520 GCA_036374115.1 Acidimicrobiia bacterium
GTGCTCGACGCCATCGGGCGGATCGTCGCCACCGCCCGGGACGCCGGCATCACGTCGTCGCTCTGCGGACAGGCACCGTCGACGAAGCCCGAGTTCGCCGAGCATCTGGTGCGCTTCGGCATCACGTCGGTGTCGGTCAACCCCGATGCCGTCGACGCGGCTCGCCGGGTCGTCGGCGCGGCCGAGCGTCGCATCCTCCTCGACGCCGCCCGGGCCCGCTGATCGCCGAGCCTGCCCGGCGCCGGGCCTGGGAGCATGGCCTCATGGGACTCATCGAGCTCAGTGGCGTCACTCGCCGCTACGAAATCGGCGGCGGGACCGTCACCGCCCTCCAGGACGTAAACCTCACGGTCGGCGCCGGCGAGTTCGCGGTCGTGCTCGGCCCATCCGGGAGCGGCAAGACGACCCTGCTCAACATGATCGGCGCGCTCGACACCGCCAGCGAGGGCGAGATCACGATCGACGGGGAGCGTCTCTCGGGTGCCAGCCGAGCCGACCTGTTCCGGTTCCGGCGCCAGAAGGTGAGCTTCGTCTTCCAGACCTTCAACCTCTTCCCCGGCCTCACCGCGGTCGAGAACGTGCAGTTCGGCGTGGACGCCACCGGGAAGCGGGACGGGCACCGGATCGCGGCCGAGGTCCTCGCCCGGGTGGGCCTCGGCGACCGTCTGCACCACTTCCCCAGCCAGCTGTCGGGCGGTGAGCAGCAGCGGGTGGCGATCGCACGCGCGCTCGCCACCGACAACCCGATCCTGCTGGCCGACGAGCCCACCGGCGAGCTCGACTTCACCACCGGCATTCAGATCCTCGAGCTCCTCCACGAGCAGGCGCACGCCGGCATCACCGTGTTGATCGTGACCCACAACCGCGAGATCAGCCGGGTGGCAGACCGTGTGATCGAGCTCAGCAGCGGCCGCATCGTCACCGACGGCCCACCCACCGGCGGCCAAGTGCCGATCGCCGAGCTGCACTGGTAGGCGGGGCGACGGATGCGCCTGTGGCTGCGGTGGTCGTGGCGGGACCTGCGCTCGCGCTGGGTACAGGTCGCGGCGATCGCGTTCATCATCGCGCTCGGCTCCGGCATCTACTCCGGGCTCAGCAGCACCTCGGAGTGGAGACAGGTCTCGTACGACGCGAGCTTCGCCCGCCTCCACATGTACGACCTCCACGCCGACCTCGCCGAGGGAGCGTTCCTGGACGCCACCGCTCTCGTCGACGCGGCCCGCTCCATCCCGCACGCCGACGCCATCGAGGCCGTCGAGCCCCGTCTCGTGACCAGCACCCAGGTCGACGCGTCGACGAACGGCGAGACGATCCTGGTGCCGGGCCGCATCGTCGGCGTCGACGTCACCGACGGCGGACCGCACGTCAACGGCGTCTCGGCGGCCAAGGGTCGCCCGCTCGAGGCGAGCGACGCCGGCACGGATGTCGGCCTCCTGGACCGCCACTTCGCCGACTACTACGACCTGCCCGACACCGGTCGGATCGAGGTCAGCGGTGGGACGACACTCGACTACGTCGGCCAGGGCCTCTCCCCCGAGTACTTCCTCATCACCGGCGAGCGGAACTCGCTGCTGGCGGAGGCGAACTACGCGGTCGTATTCGTGCCACTCGAGACCGCCCAGCGGATCGCCGGAAGGCCGGGAGCGGCAAACGACCTCGTCGTGACGCTCGCGCCGGGAGCCGACCGTTCAGCGGTCCGCGCCGAGCTCGAGGCGGTGTTCGCGGCGCGCTTCCCCGACGTCGGCGTCGAGCTCAACGGCCCGCGTGGCGACTTCGCGTACCGCTACCTCTACGACGACATCGAGGGCGACCAGCGCTTCTACAACATCTTCGCGGTGCTCATCCTGGCGGGGGCCGCCTTCGCGGCGTTCAACCTCACCGGCCGTATCGTGGAGGCGCAGCGCCGTGAGATCGGCATCGGCATGGCGCTGGGCGTTCCGGCCCGGCGGCTGGCGGTCCGGCCGTTGCTCGTGGCCCTCGAGGTCGCGCTCCTCGGCGTCGTCTTCGGCGTGGGGGTCGGCCTCGTCGTCGCGGCGCTGATGGGATCGGTGCTCGAAGGCTTCTTCCCGCTGCCGGTGTGGCGCTTCCCGTTCCAGTTGGGGGTGTTCGCCCGCGGCGCGGCCCTCGGCTTGTTCCTGCCGTTCCTGGCGACCCTGTACCCGGTGTGGCGCGCCGTTCGGGTCACGCCGGTCACCGCGATTCGCACCGGCTTCCTGGCCACACAGAGCAGCGGCCTGGCCCCGGCGCTGGGACGGATCCCGATCCCGGGGCGGACGACGGCGCAGCTTCCGTTCCGCAACGTCCTCCGGGCCCCGCGGCGAACCCTGATGACCGTGCTCGGGATCGCCGCCGCCATCACCGTGCTCGTCGGTCTCGTGGGCATCATCGACTCGTTCCTCGCCACGATCGACGAGGCCGACGCCGAATCGAGCACGAGCAGCCCCGACCGCGTGAACGTCTCGCTCGACTCCTTCTACCCGACCGATTCCGACGAGGTACGGGCGATCGCAGACGCTCCCGTCACCGGCGCGGCCGAAGCCACCCTCGAGCTGCCGTCCACGATGCGGGCCAACGGGACGGAGGTCGAGACGCTCCTCGAGGTCCGCGACCTCGACAGCCCCTTGTGGGCACCCACGATCTCCGACCGGACCGAGGCGACCGGTCCCGGGGTGGTGATCACGGAAACCGCCGCCGACGACCTCGCCGTGGAACCCGGCGACCGCATCACGCTCCGGCACCCTCGCCGCGAAGGAGCGACGTCGTATCGATTCGTCGATTCTCGGGTGACGGTGATCGGGCTCAACCCGTTCCCGATCCGCAACGTGGCCTTCATGGGTCTCGCCGACGCCGGCCTCACGAACCTCGAGGGTCTCACGAACCTGGTGGTCGTCGACCCGGCGCCGGGCACGAGCGTCGACGAGGTGAAACAGGCGCTGTTCGGCCAACCGGGCGTCGCGTCGGTCCAGCCGATCTCGGCGTTCGTCGACACCATTCGTGACGCGCTCGAGGACGCGTTGGCGATCCTGGTCGTCGTCGAAGGGGCGGTGCTGCTCCTGGCGCTGCTCATCGCGTTCAACTCCGCGAGCATCAACGCCGACGAGCGGGCCCGCGAGCACGCCACGATGTTCGCCTTCGGGCTCCGCCTCCGTACGGTGCTGCGCATGGCCACCACCGAGGGTGCGGTCATCGGCGTCCTTGGCACCGGGGTCGGCCTCGGGGCCGGTTGGCTGCTGCTCTCGTGGCTCGTGCGATCGCTGATCCCCGAGACGCTGCCCGACATCGGGATCGTGACCTTCCTCGCCCCGAGCACCGTGCTCACGGCAGTGGGGCTCGGCGTGATCGCGGTCGCGCTCGCTCCGCTGCTCACGAGCCGGAAGCTCCGCCGGATGGACATCCCCTCCACCCTCCGGGTGATGGAGTGACGCGCCCTGCACCTCGTGACGGGCGCGACTGCGAGCTGCTTGGCCGCGTTCGACTGCGCCTAGCCCCGGGCGGGTTCCGCCGGCGCAGGCCAGGTCTCCTCGCCCCGCCGCACCCAGATCGACGACAGGACCGAAACGGTCAGGATCATCGCGATGACGGCGAGCGACAGGCCGACGGGCACGTCGACGACGCTCGACAGCAGCATCTTCACGCCGACGAACCCGAGCACGACCGCCATGCCCTGCTGCAGATAGGCGAACCGGGCGCCGAGGGCGGTGAAGAGGAAGTAGAGCGCGCGCAGCCCGAGAATGGCGAGCACGTTCGACGTGAACACCACGAACTCGTTGCGACTGACGCCGAGGACGGCCGGGACGGAGTCGACCGCGAACACGAGGTCGGTGGTCTCGACGAGCAGGAGCACCGCCAGGAGGGGCGTCGCCACGATCACGGCGCCATGGCGGATGAAGAAGCGCGGACCGTCGAGTTGGGCGATCGCCGGTGCCCAGCCCCGCACGAACCGACCGAAGGGATGCCGGTTCGGGTTGATGCGGGACTCGTCGCGGAGGAGAAGCCGGACGGCGCTCACGAGCAGGAAGACGCCGAGCACGTAGATCAGCCATTCGAAGCTGTCGAGCAGGGCGACTCCGCCGAAGATGAACACGGCGCGCATCACGATGGCGCCGAAGATGCCCCAGAACAGCACCCGGTGCTGGAACTCGCCCGGCACGGCGAAGTGGACGAAGATCAGCGCCCACACGAACACGTTGTCGATCGACAGGCTCTTCTCGATGAGGTAGCCGGCGTAGTACTCCCCCGCCATCTCCGATCCCCGCCACACCAGCAGCAACACGCCGAACCCGAGGGCCAGCGCCACCCAGGCCGCGCTCTGGATCGCCGCCTCCCGAGCACCGATCACGTGAGGGTGCCGGTGGACCAGGACCAAGTCGACCACGAGGAGCGCCGCGACCCCGGCGATGAACGCCGCCCAGACCCACGCGGAGACGTCTCCGTACATCGTCTCCAGCATCGGGCATCGGCACGCCGGCCCGGCAGGGCCGAAGGACCCGCCCGACCAGGGGATTCGAGCCGATTCAGCTGCTTCGGTGTCCGAGGCGACCGGAACGGTCACCTCTGCACACGAGCACCGGGATCAGGCCAGGACCGACTGCGGCCCGGAGCGGAGGACGCCCCGGTTGACCAGCTCGAGCTCCCGGGCGGTGTAGTGCCGGAGGGCCCGGAGCTGGCGGTCGGAGAGCCGGTCGCACACCCAGTCCCAGTGCAGCGCCACCCGCGCCCCGGGCTCGAGATCGGCGACGAAGCCGACGCCGTCGGTGGCCCGGACCACCTCCTCGACCCGGGAGGCGCCGAGGCGCAGGCTGCGGCCGTCCCACACGAGGGGGCGTGACCGCACGAACACCGCGTCGCCGTCGACGCTCACGACCGTCCCCCACCGGACCCGGCAGCGGTCGAGGACGTGCAGGGCGTTGTCGGTGCAGCCGGTGCGCAGGAGCCCCACCCACGGGTAGACGGCGAACACGTGGTAGGCGTGCGTCGGCACCGCGCCGGCCGGCACGGTCTCGGCGAGGTGCGCCCAGGACCGCCCGGCGACGCCTCGGAACCGGTCGGTCAGCGACGAGCCCATCAGCGACATCGGCACCCGCTCGAGCAGCCGGTTGCCGATCCAGTACGCCTCCACGACCCGCTCGTCGAGCGGGTCGTCGATCCCGGCCGCGCCCGCGATCAGCTCGAGGTAGGGCCACGCGCCCTCGAAGGTGCGGGCGAGCTCCGTCAGACCGCCGTCGACGACGCCCGACGCGCCGTACTCGAACAGTGCCGCATGGTCGTCGGCGCCGCAGTAGCCGAGGGCGTTGGGCGGGTAGGCGAAACGGGCGAACAGCGTCGGCCCGTGACCGGTCGTCACGCCGGCGCCGCCCGAGTGGCCCGCGACCGCACCGCCACCGCCGCAACCCCGGCCGCGCCCACGGTGATGAGGAGCAGGCCGAGCCACTGGGGCGCGATGGCGGCGCCCTCGAACCACCGGTCGAGGAGGGCGGTGATCACGGCACCGAACACGAGCACCGCGGTCACGTCGATCGCCTGCGCCCGCGCCAGGGCTGCGAACCAGGTGACGACGTAGCCGGTGAGGATGGCGCCGGTGAGGAGCGCCCACCACCATGCCGACGCGCCCGCGTCGGTGAGCTGCGCGAGATCACCACGGATCGCGAGGTACCCCACGAGCACGCCGACCCCGATGGTCATGCGCGACACGCCGACCGTCAGCGGCGACAGCGATGCGAGCAGCCGCTTCGCGATGACGACCTCGATCGCCCAGAGGAGCGTGGCGGCTCCGATCATGACCTCGCCGTCGTCGAAGCCGAGATCACCGAGGCCCACGGTGAGCTCGGCCTGGCCCAGCACGAGCAGCGCGATCGCACCCACGTGCGCCGGGCCGAGGCGCTCCCCCAGCAGCGGGATGGCGAGCAGCGCGACCCAGACGACGAGAGTCTTGTGGATGAAGGCGGCGTCGGGCGACGACGCCCGCGCGAGGCCCTCGAAGAAGAGGACGAACGCCATCCCTCCCCCGATCACGCCGACCGCGAGCAGACCGAGGCGTTCGCCCGCACTGTGGGGGGAGGTCCACGCCGCCGGCGACCGCCGGGCCGTGACGACCGCCGCCAGCGCCACCAGGAGCAGGGCGGCCACGAGGTTCTTCGCCGTCGTGTACGACGTCGGCGTCGGGAAGCGCTTCACGCCGTAGCCGTTCACGAACACCGCGAACCCGCTGATGAGCGCGGTCGCGAACGCGAGCGCGATACCCCACCCACGGGTGCGCGGGATCGTGCCGGGCGCGAGCGTGTCGGTGTCGCGGTCAGCCACGGGCGTCACCCTCGCGCATCTCCGCGCGCAGTGCGAGCAGGTCGGCCACGGCGCGCTCGTCGAGCACCTCGACGGCGAAACCGGTGTGGACGACCACCCAGTCGCCGGGCCCGGGCACACCACCTTCCAGCGCCAGCACCGCCAGCGAGACCGTGCGCGGCGCGCCGTCGACGTCGACGACGGCCTCGTGACGGTCGTCGTCCACCGAGAGGATGGGCCC
>DASUUL010000282.1:0-2462 GCA_036374115.1 Acidimicrobiia bacterium
ATCGCGTCGGCCGGCAGCCGCTACACCTACTCCGCCAACACGCTCGCCTACCCGGAGGCGGTCGAGCTCGGCGCCGAGCGGATCGCGCTCGTGGGGATGAGCTGCCAGAGCTCGGTGCCCCCGGTCATGAAGCAGCGCAAGGCGGGCAAGGTCGCGCGGCGGCTGTCGCTCAACATCGGGCTGCTCTGCTCCAAGACCTTCGACGACAACATCTTCGAGGAGCTCTTCGAGGCCAAGTACGGCTTGAAGAGGTCCGAGATGAAGAAGATGAACATCAAGGGCGTCTTCCAGATCTGGATGAAGAACGGCGACTACCACGAGGTGCCGCTCAAGGAGTGCCACGCCTACACGCGTGAGGGCTGCAAGATGTGCCCCGACTTCGCCGCCGAGCACGCCGACATCTCCACCGGCGGCATCGGTGCGTTCAACGACTGGACCCTCACCGTGGTTCGCACCGACGTCGGCCGCGAGCTCATGGACGGCCTGGCCGCCGACGGTTGGATCGAGACCCGCCCCGGCGACGACGACCCGGGTGCGATCGAGCTCATGCACAAGCTCGCCAAGAAGCAGCGCACCCGGTGGCCCGAGACCGCCTTCGTCGACGCGCCCAAGCTCGTCGACGCCACCGGCTGACCGCCCGCTCCCGACCGCGCGCGTGGCCCGCCGCACCCACATCCGCATCCCGGCCGGGCCGGGCAGGTTCACCCCCGCGGAGGACGTGTTCGTCTCGGTCGAGGCGCTCGGCGGGCTTGCGCTCCTGGGCGCGACCATCGTGGCGCTCGTGTGGGCCAACGTCGCCGGCGACAGCTACACCGACCTGTGGCACACCGGGCTGACGATCGGGATCGGCGACTTCTCGATCAGCGAGGATCTCCAGCACTGGGTCAACGACGGCCTCATGACCCTCTTCTTCTTCGTTGTGGGGCTGGAGATCAAACGCGAGCTGGTCGACGGCGAGCTGCGCGACCCGAAGACCGCGGCGCTCCCGGCGCTGGCTGCCCTCGGGGGCATGGTGGTGCCGGCGGCGCTCTACTTGGCCCTCAACACGACCGAACTGGCGCGCGACGGATGGGGGATCCCCGTCGCCACCGACATCGCGTTCGCGGTCGGCGTGCTCGCACTCCTGGGCCCGCGCATCCCGAAGGGCCTCAAGCTCTTCCTGCTGACGCTGGCGATCGTCGACGACATCGGCGCGATTCTCGTGATCGCGGTCTTCTACTCGTCCGGGGTGTCGGGGCGGTGGCTCGGGGGCGCGGTCGCGGCCCTCCTCCTCATCTTCGTGTTGCAGCGCGTCGGCGCCCGCAGCCCCTTCGTCTATGTGCTCCCCGGCGTTCTGCTGTGGGTCTGCATGTTCGAGTCCGGCGTCCACGCCACGATCGCCGGCGTCATCCTCGGCCTGGTCACGCCGAAGCAGAGCTGGCGCGGCAAGCCCGTGCTCGAGCAGCTCGAGGGCGCGCTACACCCGTGGACGAGCTTCCTGATCATCCCGGTGTTCGCGCTCGCCAACGCGGGCGTCGATCTCGGCGGCGGGGTACTCGGTGACGCCCTCTCGAGCCGCATCACCCTCGGCGTGATCGTCGGCCTCGTCGTCGGCAAGACGGTCGGGATCAGCGGCGCCGTGGCGATCGCGGTCCGCTTCCGGCTCGGCCGGCTCCCGGCCGGTGTGCACGCCCGCCAGATCCTCGGAGCGGCGACGCTGGCCGGTATCGGGTTCACGGTGTCGCTCTTCATCGCCGAGCTCTCGTTCGACGACGAGCTCCTCCTCGGCGACGCCAAGATCGGCATCCTCGTCGCGTCGGTGATCGCCGGCGTCGCCGGCGCGCTCATCCTCCTGAAGTCGAACCGGAAGGACGGGGCCCGCCCGCGCGCAAGCGGATCGTGACGTGAACGCGCTCAGCCCGAGGGCGAAGGGCTCTCGACCGCGCCCAGCCGGAGAAGCCCACCGCCGGCGAGCGTCACCACCACGCCGGTGCCGTCGTCGTCGAGCCGCACGGCCGTGTACGGCTGCCACGGGAGGGCGAGCACACCCACGTCGAGGTCGACCTCGCGCGGCAGGCGGAGCATCCGGCGACGATCGCGATCGAAGAGCCAGCGCGTCGTGCGGGACTCGACGATCTCGATCACGCTGCCGCCGAGCTGGGCTCGGGCGACCGGCACGCCGAGATGCGCCGGCCCGCGAGCAGTATCGGCTTCGGGTCCCGTGAGCGCCACGGCACCAGGCTTCCTGGCGACCTTGCGGGGACGGCGACCGTTGTGTTGCAGCTCTGTGCCAGCTCAGGACGGTTCCGACGTGGGCGGCGGCGCCAGCTCGACGTAGTCGTCGCGGTCGACGGGGCGCCTCGTGAGCACGCCGTCGCCCCGCGGCACCTCGACGGGCTCGCCGTCCACGAGGAACTGCACCCGCACCCCGGGCTCGAGCTCGGTCAGCGAATAGACGATCTGAGCCAGCGCCCCGCTCGGAG
>DASUUL010000283.1:0-13143 GCA_036374115.1 Acidimicrobiia bacterium
GACCTCTTGGAGCACCTCGTCGGGAATGTCGAAGTTGGCGAACACCGCCTGGACGTCGTCGTGCTCCTCGAGGGCGTCGATCAGGCGCAGGACCGGCCGGGCCGACGCCTCGTCGCGGAGCGGAACGGTCTGGGTCGGCAGCATCGTGAGGTCGGTGCTCGTGATCGCGATGCCGGCGCCGTCGATCGCCGTACGCACGGCATGGAGATCGGTCGGCCCGGTGGTGACCTGCCATGTGTCGCCCTGGTCGGCGATGTCCTCGGCGCCGGCGTCGAGCGCTGCGAGCATCAGGTCGTCCTCGCCGGCCGCGGCCTTCTCGAGGATGATCACGCCTTTGCGCTCGAACTGCCAGGCGACGGCGCCCGGCTGCGCCACCGACCCGCCGTTGCGCGTGAAGAGGTTCTTGACCTCGGCGCCGGTGCGGTTGCGGTTGTCGGTGAGGCACTCGACGTACAGGGCGACGCCGTTGGGCGCGTAGCCCTCGTAGCTCATCGGCTCGTAACGGACGCCCTCGAGCTCGCCCGTCCCCCGCTTGACGGCGCGCTCGATGGTGTCGAGAGGCACGGAGCTGTCGCGCGCCTTCTGCACCATCGTGCGGAGCGTCGCGTTCGAATCGGGATCCCCGCCGCCCTCACGCGCCGCTACCTCGATCTGCTTGATCAGCTTGGCGAAGAGCTTTCCCCGCGCCTTGTCGGCCGCGCCCTTCTTGTGCTTGATCGAGTGCCACTTGGAATGACCGCTCACGAACTCACCTCATTCAGGAAACGCTGGTGCAGGCGCAGATCGCCCGACAGCTCGGGATGGAACGCGGCCGCCCACACGCGGCCCTGACGCAGGAGCACGGGAGTGCCGGCGTGGGTGGCGAGCACCTCGACGGAGCGTCCGACGGCGGTGACGACCGGCGATCGGATGAACACACCGGGGAACGTGCCGTCGAGGCCGGCCACCGTCAGCATCGCCTCGAACGACTCGCGCTGGCGGCCGTAGGCGTTGCGCGCCACCGTGCAGTCGAGCGCTGCCAGCGGCCCGGGATACGCGTCGCCGTGCTCGTCCTCGACGTCGCGGGCGAGCAGGATCAGCCCGGCACACGTCCCGAACGCGGGGAGGCCGTCGGCGAGCCGGGCGCGCAGCGGTTCGCCCAGATCGGAGCTCGCGAGCAGCTTGCCGACGGTGGTGGACTCGCCGCCGGGAAGGAACAGGGCGTCGATCCCGTTCACGTGCTCGGGGACGCGCACCTCGACGACGTCGGCGCCGAGGGCGTCGAGCACCTCAACGTGCTCGCGAAACGCTCCCTGCAGCGCGAGGACGCCCGCCTTCACCTGGAGGCACCCGGTACGTCACCAGCCACGCTCCGACAGCTTCACCTCGACCGCGCCGGACTCCTCGCCCCGCATCGGGTCGCCCAGGCCGCGCGACACCTTCGCCACGATGGTGGCGTCGGCGTAGTGCGTCGTGGCCTCGACGATGGCTTTCGCCCGGGGGGCGGGGTCGGCGCTCTTGAAGATCCCGCTGCCGACGAACACCGCTTGCGCGCCCAACTGCATGACGAGCGCCGCATCCGCCGGCGTGGCGATGCCCCCGGCGCAGAACAGCGGCACAGGCAGCTCGCCGCGCTCCGCGACGTCCTGCACCAGCTCCACGGGCGCCCGCAGCTCCTTGGCGTCGGCGAAGAGCTCGGCGTCGTCGGCGACGGTGAGGCGGCGGATGTCGCCCAGGATGTTGCGGAGGTGGCGCACCGCCTCCTTGATGTCCCCCGTGCCCGCCTCCCCCTTCGAGCGGATCATGGCCGCGCCCTCACCGATGCGGCGCAGCGCCTCGCCCAGATTGGTCGCGCCGCACACGAAGGGGACGGTGAACGCCCACTTGTCGACGTGGTGGGCCTCGTCCGCAGGCGTGAGCACCTCGCTCTCGTCGACGTAGTCGACACCGAGCGACTCGAGCACCTGGGCCTCGGCGAAGTGGCCGATGCGACACTTCGCCATCACCGGGATGGTCACGGCCTCCTGGATGGCCTCGATCATCACCGGATCGCTCATGCGGGCCACACCGCCGTCGCGGCGGATGTCGGCGGGCACCCGCTCGAGCGCCATCACCGCGGCGGCGCCGGCATCTTCGGCGACCTTGGCCTGTTCGGCCGTGACGACGTCCATGATCACGCCGCCGCGCAGCATCTCGGCCAGCCCGCGCTTGACGCGGGCCGTTCCCGTGGCGCGATCGGGGCTGGTCATGCCAACGAGTCTACCGACCGGTCAGCCGCCGCCGTTCGTGTTCTTCTTCGCCTTCGCGGTCGTGGTGGGGGTCGCCTCGGTCGGCGGAGGCGGCGGCGGCGCCGGAGGGGGAGGCGCGGGCACGACGTCCACGGCGGCGCCGATCGGCACCAGCTCCACCCAGGTGGGACCGGGCGTGAGCTTGATCGGGTTCCCGGCGGCGTCGGCGAAGTACGTGATCTCCTCTCGCGTACCCCGCAGCCACTTCCCCCGCACGAGCTGGCCGCCGGAGAACACCCAGGCGTCGCCCCCACCGACGGTGTTGCCCTGGCTGTAGCCCGGGTACTCGATGAACTGCACGATGACGTTCACCGGAGCCACCTGCGCGCCCGATGCGGTCAGGAACGGGTCGAGTCCGTACGACCGCAGCCACCTGCTCGTCGCGGCATCGTACGTCCAGGTCGGGTCGTAGCCGGCCTGGAATCCGACGCGCGCCGCGAGCACGGGCTCGCCCACGATCGTCTCGCCCGGAGCGAGGTAGGAGAACAGCGCGGGGGGCGGGACGGGCTGCCCGCCCCTGTCGAAGAGCGCCTGGCCGTACCCGAAGAGGTTGTGGGGCGCCGCCTTCCCCCCGTCACGGAACATCGCGGTACCGGTGGCACTCTCGTCGACCGGGTTCACCGGCGCCTCGCGGATGGCGGCGTCGGGACCGGGGGCGCCCCCCGAGTAGGCGAAGACGCCGCCCAGGGGCCACACGATGTACGGGTCCATGTCGCGTACCGACCGGATGGGCCCGACCACGTCGGGAACGATCGAGTTGTACATCACGAGGAAGCGGGTGATGCCGCCCTCGACGACCTCTTCGTACACGACGTCGGCGGACTCGAGACCGGCCTGGGGGCGGGCCTCGGGTGCGTTCTCGATCTTCACGCTCAGGACGGGCCGCGCCAGCGACGCGCCCGACGGGTCGGCGACGCCCGTGAGCGGTGCCACCGGCGGCGGCGGCAGCGTGGTCGTGGTGGTCGTGGTCGTGCGGCGCGGCTTCTCGGCCGCGGCCTGCTCGTCGCTGCCTCCGCTGCTGCAGGCGGCGGCGGCGATGGCGACGGTGCCGGCGGCGACGACAGCGAGCAGGCGGCGCATCAGGTGCTCGGCGCCGGCGCCGGTGGCGCGGCCGGGACGAGGTCGACGGGGGCGAGCACGGGGAGGAGCTCGACCCACGTGGTGCCGGGCAGCAGCTTGATCGGCTGGCCGCTGAGCGCGTCGACGTACTGCGCCGGCTGGTCGACGCTCGGGCGCTGCCAGCGGCCGCGCACGAGCTGGCCGTCGCTGAAGACCCAGGCGTCGCCCTCGCCGAGCACGTTGCCCTCGCCGCCCCCCGTGTACTCGGTGAACTGCACGATCACGTTCGTGGGTGCGATCTGCGTGCCGTCGGCCATCACGAACGGCGTGCCCGCGATGTCGCGTCGCCACGTGCGCGTGGCGGCGTCGTAGGCGTAGGTCGGCGCGTAGCCTGCCTGGAATCCGACCGTGAACGCGGCGATCGCTTCGCCCGCGAACGCCTCGCCCTCGGCGAGGTACGGGAACAGCGGCGGCGGGGGCACGGGCTGGCCGCCCTTGTCGAGGAGCAGTTGGCCGCGCCCGAAGAGGTTGTGGGGCGCCTCCTTGGTGTCGACGCGGAACATGGCGTCGCCGGCCTGGCTCTCGTCGACCGAGTTCACCGGCGCCTGGAGGAGCTTCTCGACGTTGGCGGGTGCGCCGCCCGAGTAGGCGAAGATCCCGCCGATCGGCGTCACCAGGTCGGGGTCGATCGAGCGCACCGAGCGGATGGGGCCGACCTCGTCGGGCACCTGCGACTGGAAGATGGCGGCGAAGCGGGTGATGTCGCCCTCGGTGACCTCCTCGTAGACGACGTCGGCGCGGTCGAGCCCGCTCTGGGGGCGCACGCCCTCGCCGTCGAGGTTGTCGACCTTCACCGTGAGCGCGGGGCGGCCCTGGGCGGCGCCGTCGGGGTCGGGCAGCCCGGTGAGCGGGGCGGTCGGGGGCGGAGCCGTGGTGGTGGTGCGCTTCGACTCCTGCGCGGTCGTGTCGTCGCCACCGCCGCCGCACGCGGCGGCCACGACGGCGAAGGTCAGGGCCAGGACGATCAGAGGCCGACGCACTCACATCTCCTTGAGGATCCGGATCCGCTCCTCGAGCGGCGGGTGGGTGTTGAACGCCCGGTTGAGCCAGGTGTGCTTGTGCTCCCGGTCGCGATCGAGCGGCGACTCGATCCAGAGCTGGGCCGTGGCCCGGTTGGCGTAGCGCACGACCGCCTGGTCGGCCCGGAGCTTCTCCAGCGCCGAGATCAGCCCGGGAGGGTACCGGGTGAGGTGGACGCCGCTGGCATCCGCCAGCAGCTCCCGCTTGCGGCTCATCGCGAACTGCATGAGCTGGGCGACGAACGGCGCCAGCACGAGGAGCGCGAGGGCCACGATCACGATGACGAGCCCGAGCGGCCCCGCATTCGAGTCGCGTCGGCTCCGCCCGCCGCCGCCGAACCACATGAACCGCAGCCCGATGTCGGCGATGAGCGCGACGGTGCCCACGGCGGTCACCGCGATGGTGCCGACGAGGATGTCGTAGTTCTTGATGTGCGCGAGCTCGTGGGCGATCACCCCTTCGAGCTCCACCCGGTTCATGGTCTCGAGGAGTCCGGTCGTGACCGCGAGCGCGGCGTGCTTGGGGTTGCGACCGGTCGCGAATGCGTTCGGTGCCGGATCGTCGACCACGTAGAGGCGGGGTTTCGGCAGGCCGGCGGCGATGCAGAGCCCCTCGACGAGGTTGTGGTAGCGGCGGTACTCCGGGCCGTCGGCCGGCTTGGCCCGGCTGGCCGCGAGCGCGATGCGGTCGGAGTAGAAGTACGAGCCCCACGCCATCGCGATCGCGAGCAGGATCGCGACGGGCACGATGAACGTGCTGAAGCCCACGACGAAGTCGAGCGCGACGACCACCGCCGCGACGAGCACGACGAAGAAGAACAACAGCGCGAAGGTGCGCCGCTTGTTGCGGCCGATCTGCTCGTACAAGGGAGGGGCTTAGAACTCGACCTTGACCGGGCCGGTGGCCTCCGGGTCGCCCTCGAAGTACTCCCGCTTCTCGAAGTTGAACGTGCCCGCGATCATCGAGCGCGGGAACGTCTGGATGCGGTTGTTGTACGAGAGCACCGAGTCGTTGTAGAACTGCCGGGCGTAGGCGATCCGGTCCTCGGTGGAGGTCAGCTCTTCCTGGAGGTTCAGGAAGTTCTGGTTCGCCTTGAGGTCGGGGTACGCCTCCGCCACGGCGAAGAGGCTCTTGAGGGCGCCCGAGAGCACGTTCTCCGCCTGCGCCTGCTCGTGCGGGCCCTGGGCGTTGATGGCGTTCGCCCGGGCCTGGGTGACCATCTCGAACGTCGACCTCTCGTGGGCGGCGTAGCCCTTGACGGTCTCGACGAGGTTCGGGATCAGGTCGTAGCGGCGCTTGAGCTGCACGTCGATCTGCGACCAGGCGTTGTCGATCCGGTTCCGGAACCGGACCAGCCCGTTGTACATGAGGATGACGCCGATGACGAGAAGGAGGACGACAACGCCCACCACGATGGCCACGATCACGAGAACGGTGCTCCTACGTTGAGGTTCGGCGGGGCCGAGGGTTCGGCCGGGCCTGGGTTCGGCCGGGAACGCCGGCCGGACGACGACCGAGGCGCAGTGTAGCGAGGGTCTCGTCGAACCTCGCGGAGGCCGTCATTCGGGTTCGACGAGGACCGTGACCCGCACCTCGCCCGGCCGGCGCAGCGGGTACGTCTCCTCGTCGAGATACTTCTCGGCGAGCGCGTCGATGTCGTCGTCGGCGCCGTCGGTGCGCCGCTCGACCACCCGGCCGCGCACCTGGACCGAGTCGTAGGGGTTGTCGGGGTCGACCGCCGAGATCGCCACCGGGGCGCCCTCGCGGAGGTAGCGGTCCTTCACGCGGCCCTCGGCCGTGTTCACGAGCACCCGGCCGTCCACGACGTCGACCCAGACCGGTGTGGAATGGGGCCGTCCCCGGTCGTCGACGACGGCCACGTGGGCGATGGTCTTCTTCCCGAGCAGCTCGCGGGCGTGGTCGCTCAGCATGCTCCCTCCTCGTCAAGGATTGATCGACCGCGCGTCCAACCACGCCCGCAGGCGGCTCATTCCGTCGTCGACGGCCCGCAGCAGCGCCCGGTGGAGCTCGGCGTTGGCCGACGCCACCACCGCCAGGCCGTGCTCGCGTGACGATCCGATCGCAGGGTGGCGGTCGAGCGACGCACCCGACGCCGACGTGACGAGCCCGCCCGCCTCGCGAACGATGAGCGCGGCCGCGGCGACGTCGTACGGGAAGTTCGTGCACAGCGAGCCCTCCCCGACCGCACGGAAATGGCCCTCGGTCTCGGGCGCCTCGTCGACGATGCGCCGGCCGACGTCGACGTAGGCGTCGAGCTGGCCCGTGACGATGCGGGTCATGTTGAACGCCGCCGAGCCCAGATCGAAGTAGCCACCGCCCATGCTCGAGCCGTCGACCAGCTCCTCGAGCACGACGCTCGTCGGCAGCAACGGCCGCCCTCGCAACCCGGCCGTCCAGAACAGCGCCGCCAGATCGGTGTTCGCCGAGCATCGCAGCGGGATGGCGCGCCGGTCGGGGTAGGTGGCCGCGCCCGCCCCGCCCCCCGCCCGGGCCCAGAAGCGCGCCCCGGTCTTGAGCTCCTGGACGACGCCGTACGAGACGTCGCCGAGGCGAGCGTCCTCCGAGGGAGGCGTCACCGCGATCGAGACGCAACACGACTCGAGCCCGGCCGCCGCCGGCCGGGTGCCGTCGACGGGGTCGATCACCAGGAACGCCCGCGGCCGCCCGTAGACGACGAGGCCGCGATCCTCCGAGTAGTACCCGATGTCACCCGCGTGGCGGAGGTGCTCGTCGACGACGTGCTCGGCAACCTCGTCGATCGCCATGGTGGCGTCGCCGCCGGGCGCCCATCCGACGCGGTCGCGGCTGGCGGCCGCGCCGAGATGGGGCGCGACCGCGTCGCGGACGCGGCCGGCGAGCTCGTCGGCGAGCTGCTCAAGGTCGCGCCGGTCGGGGCGTCCGGTCACCGCGGCGCGCCGGCGTCGATGGCCGCCTCGTACACGGGCACGAACCGCTCGGCGAGACGGGTCATCGACAGCTCGTTGGAGCGCCGCTCCCCCGCGTCGACCAGGCGCGCTCGCTCCGACGCGTCGTCGAGGAGGCGCCGCAGCGCGACCCGCAGGGCGTCGGCGTCGCCGGGGGGCACGATGAGCGCCTCCTGGTCGGGCCGGGCGACACCGCAGTAGCCGGGGATGTCGGACGCGATCGACGGCGCGCCCGCGGCCATCGCCTCGAGCAGCACCATCCCGAACGACTCCCCCCGTAGCGAGGGCGCGCAGTAGATCGTCGCACCGCGCAGGCGGCGGGCCTTCTCGGCATCGGAGATCCGGCCGAGCCACTCGACGCCGGCGCCGGCTCGCGACCGGAGCTCCTCGGTCTCGGGCCCCTCGCCGGCAACCCACAGCACCGCATCGCGTTCGAGGCCCTCGAACGCGTCGAGGAGGACGCGCAGGCCCTTGCGAGGCTCGTGGCGGCCGACGAAGAAGACGGCGGGGCGGGGCGAGGGCCACGGGACCGCCTTGGCGAACACGGGCACCTCGACGCCGTTGGGAAGGATCTCGTAGGTGCCGCCGAAGGCCTCCTCGGCCAACCGGCGGGCCTCGGCGGACACCGCCGTGCGCACGGTGAGATGGGTGAGCCAGCGGCGCAGCGGGGGGCGAAACGCTCGGTACCAGGCGTTGCCCTCGGCGGCGGCGGCGTGGAACGTCCCGATGATCGGCCCGTCGAAGCCGAGGAGCGCGGCCTGGGTCGGCCCCGGCACCAGGGGCTCGTGGAGGTGGACCACGTCGGGCTCGAAGATCCGCAGCGCTTCCATCGTGTACGACGCCGTCGCCTTGCCGGACGCGATCGGCGCGATGGAGCCGTTGGACGAGAGCCGGGTGCTCCGCCCGACGGACGTCACGCCCGGCTCGGCGGGCGGACCGTCGGTCGGCGCCAGCACCCGGGCGTCGACGCCCAGCTCGCGCAGCGCCCGGGCCAAGCCGAGGACCTGCCCCTGCACACCGCCCACGAAGCTGAGGGAATACGGCGAGACCACCATCACCCGCACGGCTTCACCATCGCACGCCGGACCGCCTCGCCGCAGCACGCAAGGGTCGGTACACGACCACGGTTCAGGCGACCGGCGCCGTCGCGTCCCCGTCGACCCGGTCGCTCGGCCAGTTGGGCTGCATCAGGTGCCACTGCTCGGGCGCCTCCCGGATCAGGACCTCGAAGCGGTAGGCGAGCTCCTGGGTGACGCGGACCACGTCGGTGCGCAGCCGTCCCTCGCGTACGGCGGGCACGGGCGGCAACACGATGCCGTGGTGTCCGCGGTCGGGGCGGAAGTACACCGCCGCGGGCAGCAGCGGCGCCCCGGTTCGGAGCGCGAGCGTGGCCGGTCCCGGCGGGAGTGTGGTCGTCTCCCCGAAGAACTCCACCTCCACGCCGTCGCCGACGATGTCGCGGTCCGCGAGCAGGCACACCACGCGGTTGTCGCGCAGCGCCCGGAGGACGGCGCCACCCGCCTCGGGCCCGAGCGGGATCACGTCCATGCCCATACGGCGGCGGGCGTCCACGAACCACTCGAACAGCTCCGGCGGCTCGACCGGCTCCACCACGACCGTGGGTGGGTAACCCTGCACCGCAAGCCACGCGCCCGCGTAGTCCCACGCTCCGATGTGAGGAAGTGCGAGGATGACGCCGTTGCCCGCCGCCGACGCCTCCACGATCCGATGGAAGCCGTCGACCATGTTGTGGTCGGCGAGCAGCTCGGCCCGATCCAGATCGCCGCGGAGGTGGAACAGCTCGTACCAGTAGCGACCGTAGGAGTCGAAGGTCTCCGAGACCGCGCGTCGCAACGCGCGGCCCTGCAGCCTGCCCCCGGTCGCACGCCGCAGATTGCGCTCGACCTGGGCACGCTTCGCCGTTGACCATCGCGCCGACATTCGGGCCACCGCCCGCCCCGCAGGCTGACCGACGGCTTCGGGAATCCGGCGTGCCACCTCCGCGCCGGCACGGTACGCGTGGTACGAGACGCGAGGTCCGAGAGCGTCGAGCACGGGTGCGTCAGGGCCGCGTGCGGCGCCGCGGCCGGCTGCCGGTCCGCGGCTGGCGCGCCGCCCACCAGTCGGCGAAGCGCCGCGTGGCCGGAGCACCGCTGAGCTCGAGGTCGTCGCGGCGGCGGGGATGCCGGAACCGGCGGAGCCCGGTAGGAGCCCGGGCCTCACCTCCGACCGCGGTCGTCTCGGGCGCCGGCTCCGTCGCCTGCAACCACACCTTCACGAACCGGTGCACGGCCGTGATCGCGCTCAGCACCACCATCACCCAGATGGCGGCGACGAGCACGTCGAAGGCCAGCCCCACGCCGAGGAGGACGAGGCGCTCGGCCCGCTCCATGAGCCCGCCGCGGGCGGTGAAGCCCAGCGCCTCCCCCTTGGCCCGCTCGTAGGAGATCAGCATCGAGAGCCCGACCGCCGCGAACGCCAGCATCGGCAGGTAGGCGCTCTCGCCGGCGAGGTACCACGCGACCCCGCCGAGGAGCACGGCGTCGGAGACCCGGTCGACCACCGAGTCGAAGAACGCGCCCCTCGGGCTCGCCTTCCCACTGTGCCGGGCGAGGCTGCCGTCGAGGATGTCGGGGAGCCCGGTGAGCACCACACCGACGACCGCCAGGCCCAGGCGGCCGTGGGCGATGAGGAACGCGGTGGCCACCGAGAACGCCAGGCCCACGACGGTCAGGACGTCGGGATTGACCCGCGCCCGGTGCAGGCCCTTGCTGACGGGCTCGAGGCCACGCTCGACCCTGCCGCGCCAGCGTCCGTCGAGCATGTAGGCGATCCTTCCTTCGCCGCGCCGTTCCGATCTCCGCCGTTCCGATCTCCGGAGGCCCCGATGCTCCGGGGCTCGACGCGCTCTGGGCCCGACGCCCCGTCACACGGGCGTCTCGGCGACGTACCGACGATAACACCCGCCCGCAGCGACACCGGGCAGCCGACACGGCCGCGCTGCATAGACTCCGTTCGCCAGTCACACGCGATCGGAGCGATCGGCCAGACCTGATCCAGCCAGACCTGATCCGGGGGGAAGCGCGTGAAGACGGTTCCGAGGGAGTTGATCCGCAACGTCGCCTTGGTGGGGCACGGCGACTCGGGGAAGACCACGCTCGCCGAGGCGCTGCTGTTCGTGGCCGGGGCGATTCCGCGCCGGGGCCGCGTCGAAGACGGCAACACGGTGTGCGACTTCGACCCGGAGGAGGCCCGCCGGGGCATCTCGGTATCGCTGGCGATGGCGCCCTTCGAGCACGACGGTCACAAGGTCAACCTGATCGACGCCCCCGGCTACGCCGATTTCGTCGGCGACGTCGCTGCCGCCCTCCGCGCCGCCGACCTCGCGATCTTCGTCGTCTCCGGCGTCGAGGGCGTCGAGGTCCAGACGGAGGCGGCGTGGCGCCTCGCCGAGGAACGCGGGATCCCCCGTGCGGTGTTCGTGAACAAGCTCGACCGCGAGCGCGCCTCCTTCACGCGCACGCTCGACGACCTCAAGGACAAGTTCGGCGCCGGCGTCGCGCCGCTCGAGCTACCGATCGGCGAGGAAGCCTCCTTCCGCGGGGTGATCGACCTGCTGAGCGACACCGCCGTCACCTACGAGGGTGACAGCGGGAAGGGCACCGAGGGTCCCATCCCGGGCGACCTGGAGTCGGAGGAGCACGCCGTGCACGAGGCCTTGGTGGAGGGGATCGTCGTCGCCGACGACCACCTGATGGAGCGCTACCTCGAGGACGAGAAGATCGAGGTCAAGGAGCTCGAGCATGCGCTCGCCAAGGGCATGGCCGAGGCGACCGTGTTCCCCGTGCTCTGCGGCAGCGCCGCCAAGCCCATCGGCGTCGACCGCCTCGCCCGCTTCATCGTCGAGGAGGGTCCGGCGCCGACGGCGGCCGCCGACGGCCAGCCGGTCGCGTTCGTGTTCAAGACCATCGCCGACCCGTACGTGGGGCGTGTGAACCTCTTCAAGGTGCTCCAGGGCACGGTCAAGACCGACGCACACCTCGCCAACAGCCGCACCCTCGCCGACGAGCGGCTGCACCAGCTGTCGGTGATGCGGGGCAAGGAGCAGGAGACCGCCGCCGAGGTGCCCGCCGGGGACATCGCCGCGGTGGCCAAGCTCGCCGACACCACCACCGGCGACGTGCTCGGTTCCCGGGGCGCCGACGTCGAGGTCGAGGCGTTCACGGCGCCGGAGCCCGTGCTGGCCGTCGCCATCGTCCCGAAGTCGAAGGGTGACGAGGACAAGCTCGCCACCGCGCTCCACAAGCTCCAGGACGAAGACCCGGCACTCCGGGTCGAACGCAACGCCGAGACCAAGCAGACCCTCCTGCGGGGCATGGGCGAGACGCACGTGTCCATCGCGCTCGAGAAGCTGCACCGCAAGCTCGGCGTCGAGGTCGAGACCGAAGACGTCAGGGTCGCCTATCGCGAGACGATCACCGACACGGCCGAGGCCGAAGGGAAGTACAAGAAGCAGACCGGCGGTCATGGGCAGTTCGGCGTCGCCTTCGTCCGGGTGCAACCGCTCGAGCGCGGCAGCGGCTTCGAATTCGTCGACAGCATCGTCGGGGGAGCCATCCCGCGGCAGTTCATCCCGGCGGTCGAGAAGGGCATCGTCGAGACGATGGAGCAGGGGGGCGTGTACGGGTATCCGGTCGTCGACGTGCAGGTCGAGTGCTACGACGGCAAGTACCACTCCGTCGACTCCTCGGAGATGAGCTTCAAGATGGCCGGCTCACTGGGCTTCAAGGAGGCGATGGCGAAGGCGGGGCCGATCCTGCTCGAGCCCATCAGCGAGCTCGTCGTCACCGCACCCGAGGCCAGCCAGGGCGACATCATGGGCGACCTCAACTCCAAGCGGGGCCGTATCCAGGGCGCCGGCGCCGTTGGGAACGGCGAGGTGGAGATCGTCGCCATGGTCCCGACCTCCGAGGTGCTGCGCTATGCGATCGACCTGCGCTCGATGACCGGGGGCCGAGGGCGGTTCCAGCTGACGCACTCGCACTACGACCCGGTGCCGTCGCACCTCGCCGACAAGCTCAGCGCCGCCGAGCCCGCTCGGGCCGGCTGAGTCACGAGCCCGCTTCGAGGCCGTACCTCGACCAGTCTTCCGGGTTGGGCTCCGTGTAGTCGCCGAGCACGTGACCGTCGACGGCGTCGAGCTCCACGAGACCACGCATCGACGGCGGCTCGTCGGCGCTGTAGAGGAGGATCCGCCACGTCGGGCGGCTGCGCAGCCCCCGCCAGGCGAGCTGTGCCGACGCGTGGCCCACGGCGAACCCCACGGTGCGGCTCGCCACCAGCAGCGCCTCGGTCTCGTCGACCACCACGTTCCACGCGGTGGCGAAGTGGTAGGCGGCCACGAGCGCGAGGATCACCGCCGCCAGCAGGAGGCCGGCGTTCTCGGAGACGATCCAAGCCCCGACACACACCAGCGCCACACCGGCGTACATCGCGCCCGGAATGCGGCGACGGGTGATGTTGGGGAAGACCGACGGCCCCACGAACCGGGTGACGTCGAGATCCTCCGGGAGCGTGTCGCCGCTCACTTCCGGTTCTCGCGTGCTCACGGGGCCATCCTTCTGGGCTCCCTCGCTCGCCGCCGGGATACGCGGCGGCGCCCCGCTGGGGCCGCTCGTCCGCACTATACGGGCCAGGCGTCCTTGAGCTTGCGCCAGCTCGTGCGGAGATCCTCGGGCAGGACCCGGGCCTCGGCCACGGTCGTCATGAAGTTCGTATCGCCGTTCCAGCGC
>DASUUL010000284.1:0-3116 GCA_036374115.1 Acidimicrobiia bacterium
TTCACCGGCGGCGACGCCGCCGTCACCGCACCCCCCGAGGTGACGCTGGGGCCCGACGGCCCCACCGCCTCCGTCGCCGGCACCACGGCCTCGCAGCCGCCGGCCACGACCACCGCCCCGACCACGACCACCGCTCCGACCACGACCCCCGCTCCGGCCACGACCACCGCTCCGACCACGCCCGCGCCGCCCGACGGCGACGACGACCATGACGAAGACGACGACGGCCACGACCACCACGGCCCGGGTCGGGGCGGCCCGGGGCGGGGTCGGTAGGCACGGCCGTGGGCACGTTCGCCGCCACCGGCGCCCCGACCGCACTGGGCGCCCCGACCGCGCCCGGCGCCACGCCGGCACGAACCGGGACGAGCCCGCCCGCGCGCGGCGCGCCCCTCGCCTACGTGCTCCTCGTGGAAGACGACGCCCGCATCCGCGAGATCGTCGAGCGCGGCCTCGGCGCGCGCGGCTTTCTCGTCACGTCGGCGCCCGACGGCCCCAGCGGCGCGGAGCTCGCGACCAAGCTCGCCGTCGACGTGGTGCTGCTCGACCTCGTGCTCCCGGGCCGCGACGGGCTCCAGGTGCTCGAGGACATCCGCGTCGTGAAACCGCGCCTCCCGGTGATCGCCCTCACCGCGCTCGACGACGCCGCCTCCCTCGTGGGCGGCCTCGACGCCGGTGCCGACGACTACGTCACCAAGCCGTTCGCCATCGAGGAGCTGGCGGCGCGCATCCGCGCCCGGCTGCGCTGGCGCGGCGACGACACGCCGGTGTTGAAAGCGGGCCCGCTCACCCTCGACCTCATCGCCCACCGTGCCGTGCTCGCCGGCCACGAGGTGCCGCTCTCGGCACGCGAGCTGCGCCTGCTGGCCACGTTCGTGCGCCATCCCGGCCAGGCGCTCAGCCGCGGCCAGCTCCTCGAGTGGGTGTGGGACATCGACTTCGATCCCGGCTCCAACGTGGTCGACGGCTACGTCGCCGCGCTGCGACGCAAGATCGGCGCCCGCTGCATCGAGACCGTGCGCGGCATCGGGTACCGCTTCGTGGTGCCCGAGGCCGACGTCGGCGACGACCGCCCGGAGGCATCGCCGTGAGATCGGCGGTCGGCGTGCTCGTCGCCGCCGCCGTGTTCCTCGTCGGCGTGCTGACCGGCTTCGCCCAGCGCGAGGCCGAACGGCCCGCGCCCGGCCTCGTCGAGCTCGGGCGGGCCGCCGCCCGCCCGGAACCGGCGACCACCACGGCGCCTCCGACGACGGCGCCCCCACCGCCGCCCGCGCCGCCGAGCCCGGCCGTGACCGTGCCACCCCCGCCGGTACCGGCACCCGTGACCGCGGCGACCGCACCGCCGGCCCCCGCCGACGACGCCGACGCCGACGACGATGACGGCGACGACACGCTCGACGACCACGAAGAGCTCGACGACCACGAAGAGGTGGAACACGAGATCGACGAGCGCGACCTCGACGACTACGGCGCCCATCACGGGGCCGACCGGCGATCCGGCGCCGGCCCCGGCTGGTACGACGACGGCGGCGGGCGGCGATGACCGACACGACCGCGCCCACCATCCCCACACCCGCCGCCGAGCCGGCGGTCGGGGCGCCGCCGGCCGGCGACCCGGGCGAGGTCGTCGCCGCGCCCGCGGCCGCCGAGGCGAAGGGGTCGGCCGAGCGCCGGGCGCTGTCGATCTCCATCCGGATCGTCGGGTTGTGCGCGCTGCTGCTGGCGGCGGCGTTACTCGTGGCCGCGGGTCTCACCTACCGCCAGACGCGCTCGCAGCTGACGCGCCAGCTCGACCGGCGACTCAGCGCGGCGGTGTCGTCGTTCGAGGAGGGCCCGGCGCAGACGGTGGCCTCGCCCGAGCAGCTCGGCGACCAGGCGCGGGCGTGGCTGGCGGCGCAGGCGTTCCCGTCCGACCAGGTGGTCGCGGTGCGAACCGACGCGGGCGAGGTGATCACCACGTCGGGTGGGCTGCGCCTCCGCGACATCGACCGCAACCGCCAGCTGCTCACCACGACCACGTCGCGCTGGTGGGACCTCGAGGGCGAGCACGGCCGGGTGCGGGCCGTGACGGTGCCGCTCGTGCTCGGTGGGGAGCCGGCGGGCACGATCGTCGCCGCCGCCAGCCAGGCCGACGTCGACGACACGCTCTCGACGATGCTGTCGTCGGTCGCGCTCTCCAGCGGGATCGCACTGGTCGTGGTGAGCGCGCTCGCGTTCGCGGCGGTGCGGCGCACGCTGCGACCCCTAGCGCGCATGGCGGGCGAGGTGCAGGCGATCGAGGTGAGCGGCGACCACTCGCAGCGGGTCACCCACGACGGCCCCGCCGACGAGGTCGGGCGCCTCGCCGACGCGTTCAACCGCATGCTCGGGAGCCTCGAGCACACCTACCGGTCGCAGCAGCAGTTCCTGTCGGACGCGTCGCACGAGCTGCGCACGCCCCTCACCGTCGCGCGCGGCCAGCTCGAGCTGCTCGGCGACGAGCTCGGCGACGCGTCGGCGCGCCACGCCCTCGGTACGGCCACCGCCGAGATCGACCGCATGGGCCGCATCGTGGAGGACCTCCTGCTGCTCGCCCGCCTCGACGAGGGCATGACGCTGGCGCGCCGGCCGGTGGAGGTGGAGCTGGTGATGCGGGAGGCGCTGCTGCGCGGCACACAAGGCGCACCCCGGGAGGCGCGCGTCGACGCCGAGCCCGGGCTCACCGCCCTCGCCGACCAGGACCGGCTGCTCCAGGTGGTCACCAACCTGGTGACGAACGCGGTGCAGCACGCCGACGCCGACGCCACCCTCACGCTCAGCGCCGGACGGGCGGCCGAGCGCGTGGTGCTGCGCATCGCCGACTCGGGCCCGGGCATCCCGCCCGAGGATCTCCCCCACGTCTTCGAGCGCTTCCACCGCGGCGAGGCCGCCGGCACCGGCGCGCCCGGCGGCACCGGCCTGGGCCTGGCGATCGTGGCGTCGCTGGTGCGGGCGATGGGCGGGGAGGTGAGCGTGCAGTCGGTGCCGCGCTCGGGCACGGCGTTCACCGTGTCGCTGCCGGCGGCGGGCTGAACGAACCCGACGCCGCCCCGATGCGGGCCCTGCGATCGCCTGCGACGGGCGTGCGCAGCGGCGAC
>DASUUL010000285.1:0-2267 GCA_036374115.1 Acidimicrobiia bacterium
AGTACGAGGCGGCGCTGATCGACTTCGCCGCCGAGAACGCCGACCTCTTCGACGAGATGCGCGAGCGTGCGCCGCTCGACATCGCCGACGACGTCGCCGTCGTCACCGACGCCTACGCCGCCGCCGCCACCGGCGACGTCACCGAGATCGAGAGCTCGCGGTTCCTTGATGCCGAAGCCCGGGTCGTCGATTTCGACGAGGAGGAGTGCGGCATCGACCGCGGCATCTTCTGAGGGCCGGGGCCGCCCGGTGGGGGCGGCGCCGGCGGCTGGTACCCTGCCGCGGCGGACCGTGCTAGGCGGGGAGCTCGTGGTGCCCTCTACCCCCAATCCACGTACGGGGGGCTGAATTCCCGCTCGAGGCTCGGGACGCCGTGAGGACGCGACCCGCACGTGGTGTCGAAGGCCGGGTCCTGCGCAACGGAATCTCGCGAACCGAGTCAGGTCCGGAAGGAAGCAGCTCTCAGCGAACCGTTCCGTGTGCCGCAGGTTCGCCTGGCCGGAGCCGGCGACGGGTACGCAACTCCCGGCGCCGGGGTCGACGGCGGGTGCACGGCCCGCCTGCTGTCGTCGTCGGCGTAAGGTCGCTGCGTGCCGCCGTACCAGTCGCTCTACCGCAAGCACCGGCCCCAGACGTTCGCGGCGCTCCGGGGCCAGGACCACGTCACCGTCGCCTTGCGCAACGCGGTGCGCGAGGGTCGGGTGGGGCACGCCTACCTGTTCTCCGGGCCCCGGGGTACCGGCAAGACCACCACCGCCCGGATCCTCGCCAAGGCGCTCAACTGCCTCGACCTCCGACCCGACGGCGAGCCGTGCGGCGAGTGCGAGAACTGCGTGGCGATCGCCGACGGCCGGTTCCTCGATCTCTTCGAGCTCGACGCCGCCTCCAACAACAGCGTCGACAACATCCGCGACCTCACCGACAGCGTGAACCTCGGCCTCGGGCGGACGTCGTCCCGCAAGGTCTATCTCGTCGACGAGGTGCACATGCTCAGCGCGGCGGCGTCGAACGCCCTGCTCAAGACGCTCGAGGAGCCACCCGACCACGTCGTGTTCGTGCTCGCGACCACCAACCCCGAGAAGGTGCTCCCCACCATCCGGTCGCGCACCCAGCACTTCGAGTTGACGCTCTTCACCGTCGACGAGATCGTCGCCGAGCTTCGCCGGGTCCTCGAGCAAGAGGGTGTCGACTCCGACGAGGACGCGTTGGCGGTCATCGCCCGCGCTGCCGGTGGATCGATGCGCGACGCGCTCTCGCTCCTCGACCAGGCCCTGGCGCACGGCACGGGACGCCTCGACGCCGAGCCCGTGGCCGACCTGTTCGGTCGCACGTCGTTCGACGTTCGCTGCCGCATCCTCGAGGCGGTCGCCGCCGAGGACGCGGCCCTCGTGCTCACGACCCTCGCCGAGCTCCTCGAGGGCGGCCACGAGCCTCGCCGCATCGCCGAAGACCTGCTGCGAGCGGCCCGCGACGCGTTCCTGATCACCGCCGGCGGTGGCCGCGTGCCCGTCGACCTGCCCGCCGACGAGCAGCAGCGCCTCGCCGAGATCGGTCGCCACCTCGGGAACGCCCAGCTGGTGCGGACCCTCGAGACCGTCGGCCAGGCGGTGGTCGACATGCGGGGCACCGATGCCGCCGACCCTCGCCTCGTGCTGGAGATCGCGCTGGTGCGGTTGTCGCGCCGCGAAGCCGGCCCGCCACTCCAGACCGTGATCGAGCGCATCGAGCGGCTCGAGCGCGCCGTCGCCGCACCGGCCGACGGGGGCGCCGTGCCCGCACCGGTTCCGGCAGCACCGGCGGCGACGGGATCGGATCCGCCCGGTCGCACGATCGGCGCGTTGCGCCGGGAGGCGGCGGGCGCCGACCAGCCGCCCACCGCCGACCGGCCGCCCGCCGCGCCCGAGGCCGACGACCAGCCGCCGGGACCACCGCCGGCGCCCGAGCCGGAAGCGCCGCTCGACCTCGACGACGTCATCGTGGCGTGGGCCGCGATCCTCCCGGAGCTTCCGGTGGCGACGCGCAGCGCCGTGAAGGAGGCCCAGCCGATCGAGGTCGGCGGCGACGTGATCACGTTCGGCGTTCCGCCGAACCTGTTCGAGGCGGCCAGGCCGCGGTTCAAGCGCGAGGCCGACACGATTCGCGAGGCGCTCTCGCAGCGGCTCGGTCGGCGGACGCGCTTCGCCCTCGTCGAGGACCGCGGGTTCACGAGCACGGCCCCGGCAGCGGGCTCGGGCCCGGCCGCCGCGAGCGGCGGCGACGCCGTCGAA
>DASUUL010000286.1:0-4243 GCA_036374115.1 Acidimicrobiia bacterium
TCGCGCCCGTGCTCCTCCTCGACCGTGCCGGCCGGGAGCCCGACGTGCGCTTGGCGCGACGTCGTCCCCTTCACCCACTGCGGACGGACCAACCCGTCATCCATGGCGTGCCTCCTCGTCCGCGGCGGCGGCCGCGATCAGCGGCAGCACCCGGTGCCGGATCTGCTCCGACAACGCGATCACGGTCGTGGTTCGGTTGATGCCCTGCACCTCCAGGATCCGGTTGACGACCTGTTGGAGGTGCTCGTTGGTGCGCGCCACCACCCGGCAGTGCAGATCACCCTGGCCCGTCGTGGCGTGGACCTCGAGCACCTCGGGGATGTCGTCGAGGTGGGCCACGACGTCGGCCAGGCGACCCTGGGCGATCTCGATCGAGGTGAACGCCAGCACCTCGTACCCGATCCGCACCAGATCGACGTCGGGCCCGAAGCCGGTGACGACCCCCCGCGCCCGCAGCTTGTCGAGGCGCGCCTGCACCGTTCCCCGGGCGACGCGCAGCCGGCGGGCGAGCTCGAGGATCCCCGTGCGGGGATGCTCGGCGAGGGCCTGGATCAGCCGGCCGTCGAGACCGTCGATCGGCCTGGTCATCGCGCCCAGCCCGCCGGCAGCCGCCGCCGCCATCGTGGGCAATCTGACCACAGTTCTCGCCTGGTGTTGACCGTTCCAGCCACTGGGGTATCAATAGCACCGACAGAACGCTTGAACCAGGGGGAACGGGTGCCCGTTGCCGCCAAACCCGTGGTCGACAGGGCCGATTTCGACGGCTTCCAGGCCCGGGTCTCCGACGTGGTCGCGCACCACCCCGTCGTCGTCGCCAACCCCTACACCGCATGGTTCGCCGGCGGGGAGGCCACCCGCGACGACGTCCGCCACCTCACCGTGCAGTTCTCGGTGTTCAGCCACCTCTTCGTCGAGGCGCAGCTGCGCAAGGTGATCAACGCCGCCGACCTCGACGGCTACCGGGCGGGCAAGGAGATCCTCCTCAACGAGCTGGGCGTGGTGTTCCGACCCCGCAACGGCGCGGCGGCCGGGACCGCGCCCGAGCTCGTGAGCCCCGAAGGCACCGTGGAAGGGGGCACGTTCCGGTTCGCCGCCGCGCACTTCGAGTGGCTCGTGAAGTTCGCCGAGCCGCTCGGGCTCGGGTTCGCCGACCTCGGGAAACGGCGCCACGGCACGCCCAGCACGCTCTTCTTCTGCGACGAGCTCATGCGCCTCTACGGCGCCGAGGACGCGTCCACGGCCGAAGGCGCGTCGTTCGCGGTGGAGCACTGGGCCGCCGCCGGCTTCTGGAAGGAGCTCATCGCCGGGCTGCAGGCGTTCAAGGCGCGCCAGTGCCCCGAGCTCCCCCTCGGGTTCTGGAACTTCCACGACCAGCTCGAGGCGCAGCACGCGGCCCACACCGAGGACGAGCTGCGCGAAGCGTTCGACACCGACGGGTTCGACCCCGGGCGCTTCCTGCGAGGATCGGCCGAGATGCTCGACGGCGTGCACGCGTTCTGGCAGGGCCTCGCCGACGACCGCGAGGCGGTACGCGTATGACGACGCTCGACGCCCGCGCCCGACCCGACCACCTCGACGAGCCGCCGGCACTCGCCGGGATCGACCACCTCGAGCTCTGGGTGGGCAACGCCCGCCAGTCGGCGGTTTTCTTCGGCGCGGTCCTCGGCTTCGACGTCGTGGCACACGCCGGCGCCGAGACCGGCTGGCCCGACCGGTCGTCGTACGTGTTGCAGCAGGGATCGATACGGGTCGTCGTCACCGGCGCACTCGCGCCCCGGTCACCGATCGCGGAGCACGTCCGGGCGCACGGCGACGGCGTGCACGACGTCGCCTTCACCGTGTGGGACGCGACCGCGGCCTTCCACGCCGCCTGCCACCGCGGCGCCCGGCCCGTGAGCCCGCCGGCGCTCCGTGAGGACGACCGCGGCGCCGTCATCCGGGCGTCGGTCGCCGCCTACGGAGACACGATCCACAGCTTCGTCGAACGTCAGCACTACCGGGGCGTGTTCGCACCCGGCTTCCAGCCGGCCGGGCTGCCCCGCCCCGGCGGTCCACCGGTCGGCCTCGAGCAGATCGACCACGTCGTCGCCAACGTCGACGAGGGGAGCCTCGAGCACTGGGTCGGCTGGTACCGCGACGTTCTCGGCCTCGACGAGCTCACCCACTTCGGCGAAGACCAGATCGCCACCGGCTACTCGGCGCTGCGTTCGACCGTGGTGTGGAATCGCGACGGCGTCGTGCTGCCGATCAACGAGCCTGCGCCGGGGCTGCGCACCAGTCAGATCCAGGAGTACCTCGACTACTACCGCGCACCCGGCGTCCAGCACCTCGCGCTGCGCACCGGCGACATCGTCGCCACGGTGGAGGCCCTCCGGGCGCGCGGCCTGCGCTTCCTCGACGTGCCCCCGACCTACTACGACGAGGCACGCGAGCGGCTGGGTGGTGTCGACCTCCCGTGGGACGCACTCGCGGAGCTCGGGATCCTCGTCGACCGGGACGAGTCCGGGCACCTGCTCCAGGTCTTCACCGAGGGCATCACCGACCGTCCCACGCTGTTCCTCGAGATCATCGAGCGCCGGGGCGCCACCGGCTTCGGCGAGGGCAACTTCAAGGCTCTCTTCGAGGCGATCGAGCGCGAGCAGGAGCGCCGCGGCAACCTCTGACCCCAGACTCGAGGCTGCAGGGTTCGGAATCCGGACTCGAGGGCCTCGAGCCTGGGGGGTCGGTACCATCGCGCCATGCACGCGGTGATCCACGACGCCGACTCGCACGTGATGGAGACGCCCGACTGGCTCGTCCCCTACGCCGACCCCGAGGTGCGACCCCGGCTCGAGCCGCTCTACGTGAGCAGCGTGAAGCCCGGCGAGGACGACCTCATCGAGCAGTTCCGCAAACAGCACGCCGATCCCGAGTTCCGCGCCCGTGACGCCGACGAGATCTGGCTGCGCAAGAACTGGAAGGCGACGGGCTCGTTCATCGCCGACGATCGCCCGGCCGCGCTCGATCTGCTCGGGTTTGCCAGCCAGCTCGTGTTCAACACATTCGAGAACGGGCTCCTCCTCAACGCCGAGCGCGGCGACGACCTCGACTTCGCCTACGGGCTGGCCCGCGCGCACAACCGCTCCCTCGTCGACTTCTGCTCCGTCGACGACCGGCTCCTCCCCGTCGGCTACGTGCCCCTCGCCGACTTCGATCGCAGCGCCGCCTTCGCACGCGAGACGCTCGAGCTGGGCGCGCGGGCACTGCTCGTCCCGTCGGCCTGCCCCCGCTCGCACTCCCCCAGCCACGTCGGGCTCGACCCCGTGTGGGCCCAGGCGCAGGAGGCCGGGATCCCGGTGGTCTTCCACGTGGGTGGGGGTGGGCGCCTGATCGACCCCATGTACTTCGAGAACGGGCTACCGCCCGTCCCGGACTTCCACGGCGGCGACGGGAACTTCCGCTCCGTCGACTACATCGCGATCCAGTACCCCGTGATGCAGACGCTCGGCACCATGATCATCGACGGCGTGCTCGACCGCTTCCCGCGCCTGAAGGTGGGCGTGATCGAGCAGGGGGCGTCGTGGCTCCCGGGCTTGATGCGCACGCTCGACTCCGCCGCGGACGCGTTCCGCACGAACGAGGAACGGCTGCAACGCCTGGAGCTCCGCCCGAGCGAATACATCCACCGCCAGGTGCGGGTCACGCCCTATCCCCACGAGGACGCCGGTTGGATCATCGAGCAGTCGGGCGACGAGATCTGCATGTTCTCGTCGGACTACCCGCACGTCGAGGGGGGTCGGAACCCGCTCGGGCGCTTCGAGCGCTCGCTCGCCGGACTCTCCGACGACGCCCGCCGCCGCTTCTACTGCGACAACTTCGTCGATCTGATGGGCGCAGGCCTCACGGCCTGAGCCCGGGTCGACCCGGGCCGCTCCGCGACAGCAGGGCGACGACCTCGTCGTCTTCGGTCTGGTCGAAGTCGCGGTACCACTGCCCGACCGCCACGAAGTGCGCCGGCCGGGCGACGGTGATCACCTCGTCGTAGGCGGACTCGAGGCGGGCGAGCGTCGAGGGCGGCCCGACGGGCAGGGCGAGCACCCGGCGGGCGGCGCCGGCGTGCTCGAGCCAGGTACCCACCGCCGCCGCGGTGGCTCCGGTGGCCACCCCGTCGTCGACGACGATCACAGGCTTCCCCGCCACCTCCGCGGCTGTCGCGACGTTCGGGAAGTGGCGCACTCGCTCGGCGAGCTCGGCGCGTTCCGCG
>DASUUL010000287.1:0-5394 GCA_036374115.1 Acidimicrobiia bacterium
CCAGCGGGCCCGCAGCCGCAGCGCCTCCCGCCACGTGGAGACGGCGGCGGGGTCGGGGATCGTCGGGGCCGGCCGGTGCACAGGGGGTACCGGGGGCAGCACCGGCTCGGCCCCGACGCGGGGCGGCGCGAGGGCGAGGACGACGGGGTCGCGCGTCGCGATGTCGGCGTCGGAGCGCCCGGCGGCGCGGCCGTGGCTCAGCGCCCACAGCGCCACCGACGCGCCGGTCGTGGCGGTGTCGTCGCCGTCGACGAGGAGTCCGGCGAGCATCTCGTGGCCGTGCAGCGCCCGCAGCACGGGCCCGGTGCCGTGCAACACCGAATCGAGCTGGGTGTCGTCGAGGTCGGCGAGGTCGGGCACCTCGAGCAGGCGCTCGTCGGCGCCCGCGACCACGTCGGCGGCCAGGCCCGGGAGCGCGGCGCGCAAGCGGCCCACCCGCCAGGCGGCCACGAGGCGGCGCGCCGGCGGGATCGGGTCGAGGCGGCGCAGGAACGACCGGCGGCGGGGCGCGGTACCGAAGAGCTCGAGGTCGACCGCGACCCGCCCGCCGACGGTCGCGACCACCGGCGAGCGGGCGATCCGGCCGCGGCTCGCGGTGCCGGTGAGGCCGAGCGCGCTCGCGGTGGCGTCGCGCAGTGGCGCCACCCAGAGGTCCTCCTCGAGCGCCGCCAGCGCGCCGGGGAAGGTCTCGGCGACCGGCCCGGGGCCGAAGACCGGGCCCCGCGCCGGGGTGGCGCGAGCGCTCGCGGTGATCGGCCGGCTCTGGAGGAGGTGCAGCGTGCCGTCGTCGCCGATGGCCCACTCGACGTCTTGGGGCCCACCGAACACCTCGGCGGCGCGGGCTCCCAGGTCGACCAGGGCGCGGCGCTCGGACCGCCCGATACCGGCGACCGGCCGCTCCGACGACACCGCCCGCCCCCGCTTCGACAGCACGTAGCGGGCGCCGTCCACCTCGCCGCCGACGAGGCGGTCGGGACCCCCTTCCACGGCCGCGAGCACGGCGCGGTCGGTGCGGCCCGTCACCGGGTCGGCGCCGAAGAGCACTCCGCCGAAGCGCGGCGTGAGCATCGGCTGCACGAGCACGGCCATCGCCGCCGACTCGACGCCCGGCACCGCCTTCGCCGAGGCGAGCACGGCTGCGACCGCGTCGAGGAAGCCGTCCCAGCCGCGCACGTCGAGCTGCGACTCGAACATCCCCGCCATCGACGACGACGCGCCGTCCTCGGCCACCGACGACGAGCGCACCACGATGGAACGGGAGCCGCTCGCGGTCAGGTCGCACCAGGCGGCGCGCAGCTCGGCTTCGAGCGACGACGGCAGCTCGCCGGGGAAGCGGGCGACGGTGCTGGCCGTGGTGGTCACCGCGAAGCCCGGCAGCACCGGGAGGCCCGCCGCCATCGCCCGGGCGAGGGCGGCGGCCTTCCCGCCCGTACGCGCCGGGTCGGTGGCGCGTTCGTCGGCGAGCTCGAGCACCCAGACGCCGCGTCGCCCGCGTGCCCCCTGCCCGCCGAGCGCCGGCAGCGGCGGTGGCACCGGCGTCGTGAGCACCTTCTCGCCCAGGTGCCGGTCGACCGTTCGCATCTTCTTGCACCCCCTGTGCGATCCAGCCCGCGCCCTTCGTCGCAAGAACGACGAGGAAGAGGCCGTCATTTCGACGTTGACATCGGTCACACTCCGCACCCGGCCGGCGACCGGCCGGGCGCGGCGTGCTCTTGCCGACGTGATGCCGGGGGTGATGCCGGGGGCAGGCCCTTGCAGGCCGCTTGCGAACGGCCCGGCGGCCGTCCGACGGTGCTAGCGGGGACGCCTCGACGGGAAGTGGTGCTCCGCCTGGGGAGCCCGGGGGATCCGCCGCACGATGATCTCCCGGTCGCCGGCCGGCACCGCGCTCTCCACCTCGCCGTGGTCGTACTCGTCCCGGGCCTTGACGACCCAGATGGGCTCCTCCTCCGTGAGGTGCTCCTCGCCCACGTGCTCGATCGGCGGCGGCGTGAACACCAGCACGGTGATCTGGCGCGGGCCCTCGCACACGTACACCTGGAACGCATCCTCGTCGGCGCACACCCAGAGAGACTCGATCGGCTTCTCGACCTCGCGCGCCCGCTCGATCGCCTTGCGGTAGCCGGCGCGCAGCACCTGCTCGACCGGGTACTTGTCCCAGTAGCCGATCCAGTCCTGCTCGAAGTGCTCGATGTCGCCGGGAGTCAGGCGGGCGCCGCGCTCGGGCGCGGTGTGCCGCCGGGCGAGCTCGACGATCGTGTCCCGGTCGATCCGCCCGAGCGCGGCGTCGTACGCGGCCATGAAGTTCTTGCGGTCGCCGCCGAACTGGTCGTCGATCAGCTCGAACTGGGCTCCCTTACCGACGAAGTAGTTGGGCATCGAGGGCATGAAGGTTCCTCCTTGGTTGGGCGAGCTCGGGATCTCTCAGGCGTCGGGATCTCGGTCGGGGGTCACGACCGCGAACAGGCGCATCGGCTCGCCGACGCCCTTGAGCTCGTGGAGCCCGCGGTCGTCGAAGCCGACGCCGGCCGACGTGCGCGCCAAGCCCCGGATCGTGTCCGACACCAGCGTCTCCCCCGCCGGGGCCCGATCGCACACGCGGGCGGCGATGTTGACGGCGCCGCCGTGCACGCCGGTGCGGGAGCGCAGCACGTCACCGGCGTGGATACCGATGTGCAGCGCGAACGCATGGGAGCGGGCGCAGTGGTGGATCTGCTGGGCGCAGTCGACGGCGCTGCGGGCCGATCCGAAGACGGCGAGGACGCCGTCGCCCAACCGGATCCCCTCGATGGTCTCGCCGCCGGCGGCGGCGATCGCCTCCCGTACGGCGGCGTCGAGCGTGTCGGCGCGGGCGCGATAGGCGGCATCGCCCATCTCCTCGGTGAGCGCGGTCGAGTCGACGACGTCGGTGAAGAGGATCACGGCCATGCCGTCGTGCCAGCCCGTGTCGAGGTCGCCCTCGTCCTCTCCGGCCGCGAGCCGGCGGGCGTGCTCCTCGAACGCGGGCATGCCGAGCCCGCGGAACAGGTCCCGGGCCCGGGCGGCGAGCCGGCCCGCTTCCCCCTCGTCCGAGCGGGCACGGTGCAGGCGGGCGAGCTCCAGGTAGGTCCGGGCGAGCTCGGGGCGGAGCCCGTGCTCCTCCGCCACCGTCAGCGCGGCGCGGAACTGGGCCTCGGCGGCGCCGTCGTCACCGCGGAGCCGGGCGACGAGGCCCCGGACGCGGGGAACGAGGAAGCTGAGCCCGTCGGTGACGACCATCCCGCGCCCGGCGGCTTCGTCGAGCGCGTCGTCGAGGTGCGCGAGCGGGACCTCGACGCCGGTGCGGTCGGCGACCTCGGCCACGACTGCAAACCACGCCGTGGTGCCGAGGGCGACGGGCCAGTGGGCCGCGAGCAGGCCCTCGTCGGACCCGTCGGCGCCGGCGCCACCGCGGCTGCGGTAGGCGCGCACGAGCTGGCCGATGACGTCGGCCACGAGCGCGTAGGGCGTGGTCTCGCTCGGCTGCAGCTCGCGCAGCCGGTCGACGGCGGCGTCCGCCTGCACGAGGTGGTCGCGGTGCAGCCGGGCGGTGACGAGCGCGGGCAGGAACATGAGGCAGCTCCACTCGTAGCGGGCCAGCCGCGATGCCGCCCATGCCTCCTCGGCCCGGGATTCGGCGGCGTCGAAGTCGCCGCGGGCGACGGCGATGCCGACCAGCGCGGCGAGGGCCAGGCTGCGTTCCGCCCCGTCGCCGGTCACGTCAGTGGTCTCGACCGCCGCCTGCGCCGCCTTGGTCGCGTCGTCGAGGTGGCCGAGCCACAGGTGCGTGAAGGCCAGCCGGGGCAGCGGGATGCCTTCGAGCCAGGCGTCGCCCTCGGCCCGGGCGAACAACAGCGCCTCCTCGAGGTTCGCGAGGGCGTCGTGGAGCTCGAGGCGCGACCACCGGATCATCGACAGCGCGACGAGGGCGCGGGCGCACGCGGTCCGGTCGGCGGCGGCCCGGCCCAGCTCGAGGGCGCGCTCGGCCCGCTCACCGGCCTCCCGCCCGCGACCGGCAACCCAGAGCGCCTCCGCCATCTGGGCGAGGAGTCGGGCGGCGAGACCGGCCTCGGTGTCGTCGAGATACCCGAGCGCGGTATCGAGAGGACGGAGATCGGTGGTCGCCCCGAACGAGCCGGTGGTGATGTCGACGCGGACCAGCTCGGCGAGCGCGAGGGCGACACCCCGGCGGTCCTCGGCGAACCGGTAGGCGGCGGCCGCCCGCTCGAGATGATGGCGCGTCGGGCCGCGGTCGAGGTTGCGGAAGTGGGCGAGACCGGCGCGGTAGTGGAGCTCGCCGATCACGGCGGTCGGGGCGTCGAGCTGCTCGGCGGCGGCCGCGGCGGCGGCGAAGCACCGAGCCGCCTCACCCCATGCCAGCATGGCCCACGCCTGCTCGCCGGCCTCGCGTCCCCGGTCGAGCAGGCGCTGGGGCGGAGCCAGCGCGCCCGCCTCGATGAGGTGGTGGGCGACCTCGATGACCCGCGGCCGGGCGGGGTCGGCGGCCGCCGGGCCGCGCTCGAGGGCATCCGAGATCGCCAGGTGCATGCGCCGGCACTCCGAGGGCGCGGGTTCGGTACGCAGCGCGGCCACGTACAGCGGGTGGGCGAAGCTCAGATCCGCGCCTTCCCAGGCGAGGACACCGTGTTCGACAGCCTCGTCGAGCAGCTCGTGGAGCTCCGCGTCGGGCGTGCCCGTGAGGGCGTGGAGATCGCCGAGCCGCACGGTGTCGCCCATGAACGACGCGAGCGTCAGCAGCTCACGGGTGGGCTCGCTCACCTCGGACACACGCTCGGAGATCGCGTTGCCCAGCTCGGCGGGCACGGCGGCGACTCGCGAGTCGGTGACCAGGTCGCCGCCCCGCGCCTCGGCCGCACCCGACCGGGCGAAACGCGCCGCGATGCTCTCGACGAACAGGGGGTTCCCGCGGGTGGTGCGCTGCACCGCCGTCACGAGCTGGCGCGACGCGTGCTCGAGCCCGAGGGTGCGGACGAGCTCCGACACCGCGGGCTCCGAGAGCCCGCCGAGCTCCAGCGAGGAGCAGATCTCTTCGCGCCGGAGGCGGTCGAGCTCGGCGCCGACGGAAGGCCCGGGGTCGGGGCGGTGCGTCGCGACGACGAGCACGGGTGCGACGTCGCGCACCGCGAGGTCGGCGAGCTCGATGGCGATGTGCCCGAGCAGGTCGAGGGACGGCCGGTCGGCCCAGTGGAGGTCGTCGACCGCGATCACCAACGGACGCCGCTGCGCAAGCCGGAGCGTGAGCCGCGCGACCGCGACGAACAGCCAGGCCTGCTGCTGTTCCGGCGACGCCGCCGCCGACGGCTCGGGCGCGGGACCACCGGTGTCGCGGCCGAGGAGACGCCGGACGACGAGGCC
>DASUUL010000288.1:0-10575 GCA_036374115.1 Acidimicrobiia bacterium
GCATCGCCTGGAGCTCGCGCGGAGACGTGACCTCGCCCGAGTACATCGTGCGCTCCACGTCGGCAGCGCGCTGCTCGAGCGACCGGGCCTCGTCGTCGTAGCGCTGTTCCTCGCGCGCGGTTTCGTCGCGACGCCCCCGGAGGTCGTTGCGGCGGGTGTGCACCTCGGCGAGGCGGGCTCCGGCGGCGGCGAGCCCGCCCCGCTCTTCGAGGGTGTCGCGCCGGTGCCGCAGGCGATCGGCGGCGGTGTCGCGATCCTGGAGGTCGAGCAGCGTGTCGAACCGAACGTCGCTGCCGACTTCGCTCACGCGCCCGAGCCTAACGGGAAGCCCGGGGCTCGCGACTCACGGCCCCGGCGGGCCGGTCGGTGGAGTCGTGGTCGGCGTCGTCGTCGGCGGCACCGTCGGGACCGTCGGCGCGGGGGGCGGAGCCGGGGGGGGCGTCGGGGCCGGGGCCGGGGCCGCCGGGATCGTCGCGATCGTCGGGATCGTCGGGCGGGGGACCGTCTCGACCGGGATCGGGATCGCCTCTCCCCTCCGCCCGCCTTCGGGGATCACCTTCTGGCCGGGCGCGTTGCAGCTCGGTCCCACGTTCTTCGGGAACGGCTCGTCGGGCAGGTCGCCCATCACCGCGTTCATGAACTTGTTCCAGATCGTCGCGGGCACCTCGCCACCGAATCCCGCGCCTCCCACCTCGCCGGCGCGGTCGCCGTACCAGACGAACGCGGCCAGCTGGCGGGTGGAGCCGACGAAGTTGGCGTCGCTCTGGTTGTCGGTCGTACCGGTCTTGCCCCACGCGTCGTGCCCGAAGGGCCCCATGCCCTCGGCCGTGCCGCCCGGCCCCAGCGGGCCGTGCAGGATGTCGACGGTGCAGTTGGCGTCTTCCTCCGTCATGACCCGGATGCCCGGCGGGGCGGTGTCGTCGATGATGGCGTTGCCGTCGGCGTCGAGCACCCGCGTCACGAAGACGGGGTCGCGCCGGACACCTCCCGACGAGAGTGTCGACGCCACCGTCGCCATCTCCAGTGGCGTCGTCTCGACCGTTCCGAGCGTGAGGGTGAGGATGGTGTCCCAGTCGTCGGTGACGGGGCGCGGGTCGGTCGGGTCGTCGACGCGCCGGATCCCGAGTTGTGTCGCCATCTCCACGACCTTGTCGTAACCGACGCTCGTGGCCATGCGGACGAAGGCGCAGTTCACCGACCCGGCCGTCGACGCGCGGATGGTGCCGCCGCGCCCGCTGTCACCGGCGTTGCGGGTCTCGCCGGCAAAACCCCTCACGCGACACGGCTGGGAGCCGTCGACGGAGTCGTTGGAGGAGTAGCCGTTGGCGATGACGGAGGCGAGCGTGACGATCTTCCACGTCGACCCCACCTGCTGGCCGATGCCGTCGGTCACCACGTTGAACTGGGTGTCGGCGAAGCCGCGCCCGTTCACCATCGCCTTCACGTGACCGGTCTTCGGGTCGATGGCGACGAGCGCGCCGGTGAACGGCGACCCGTCGGCGACGGTCGAGAACACCGCCTCCTCCGCCTGCGCCTGCATCGTCCGGTCCCACGTCGTGTACACCTGCAACCCGCCGTTGAGCACGGCATCACGCCGTTCCTGCTCGGTGTCGCCGAGGCGGGGATCGCGGAGGAGGCGGGCCTGGACCTCCTCGACGAAGTCGTTCTCGGGGCGCAGCTCGGACGGCGGCTTCGTCGCCGGCAGCGGCTCGAGCTGCGCGAGGTCGGCCTCCTCCTGGGTGATGTAGCCCTGCTCGACCTCGGCCTCCAGCACCTCGGCGCGGCGCTCCTGCGCCCGCTTCGGGTTCACGAACGGGTTGTCGCCCTCCGGGTTCTGGATGAGGCCGGCGAGGAGCGCCGACTCCCCGATGGTGAGATCGAGGTCGGGCTTGAGGAAGAACCGCTCGGCCGCCGACTGGAGGCCGTAGCTCCCCTGCCCGAAGTACACGGTGTTGAGGTACTGGGTGATGATCTCCTTCTTCGTGTACTGCTCGTTCAGGCGGTACGCGAGCACGACTTCGCGAACCTTGCGGTCGAGCGATCGCTCCGACGTGAGGACGCGCTTCTTCACCAGCTGCTGGGTGATGGTGGAGCCGCCCTGCTCGATCTCGCCCGCGGTGACGTTCTCGACGAACGCGCGAAAGACGCCGCCCACGTCGACGCCGGGGTTGTCCCAGAAGCTCTTGTCCTCGATCGCCACCACCGCGTCGAGGACGCTCTCGGGGATCTGGTCGAAGGTCACCGGCTGGCGGTTCTCCTCGCCGAGCGAGCCGATGGGGGCGCCGGCGGCGTCGTACACCGTGGTGCGCTGCGCCAGCTCGCCCAGGGTCTTGACCTCGCCGGTGTAGCGGTGGGCGAGGCCGATCAGCTGGGCGCCGGGGATGATGGCGGCCAGGCAGGCGCCGATCGCCACGCCGCCCACGACGGCAATGACCACGAATCGGCGGAGGAAGACGGCGAGCTTGGTCACGAGGAAGGGGATCCCGGGGAGGGCGGCGCCCCTCCAGGATGGCACAGCCCGGCCCCTCCTCTGCGGTCGGGCCCGTCGGCGTTGCGGCCCTCGCGGGAGGTCGTCGTAGCTGTCAGAGCGCGTCGGTACGCTCGCACGCATGGGTCGCCTCCACGTCTGCCGGCACGGGGAACCGGCGCGAGCCGCCCTCTGGGAGGCCATCGACGCCGCCAAGGGAGACGACGCCCTCGCCCCGGTGACGGTTGTCACGCCGTCGCTCACCGCCGGTCTCGCCTTGCGGCGAGGCCTCGCCCGCCGGCCGGGGCGGGGCGGGGTCGTCAACGTCCGCTTCCTTCCCCTCGCCCGGGTGGCGGAGCTGCTCGGCGGCCCCGCCCTCGCGGACGCGCGTCCACTCTCGGCGCCCGTGCGCGCCGAGGCCGTGCGGGCCGCGCTCGCCGGCCGCCCGGGCGCGTTCGCGCGGGCCGCCACCCATCCCGCCACGGTCCGCAGTCTCGACACCACCTTCCGCGACCTGCGGCGGGCGGCACGGGGTGAGCCGGCGGTGCTCGCCCGGGGCGGGGAGCCGGGCGCGTCCGTGGCCCGCCTCTACGAGGACTTCCGCCGCCGCACCGCGTCGTTCTACGACGACGAGGATCTGGCGGTGGCGGCGGCCGCGGCGGTGACGGCCGGGAGCCCGGCGCTCGGCGAGCTCGGTCACGTCGTCGTCCACCTCCCGACGCGCGTGTCCCCCGGCGAGTGGTCGCTACTGGAGGCCCTCGCGCACCACGGGTCACTCACGGCCGTGCTCGGCCGTACCGGCGACGCGAACGTCGCCGCCGAGGTCGAGGCCCCGCTGGAGGAGCGGTTCGCGGCCCTCCTGGGGCCGCCGGTCGCCGCCGCCGCCGACGACGGCCCCGAGAGCGCGCCGGCGCCGGCGGCGTCGATCGTCAGTGCTCCCGACCCCGAAGACGAGGCCCGGGAGATGATCCGCATCGTCATGGAGCGGGTCGGCGCCGGCGTCGCCCTGCACCGGATGGCCCTGCTCTACCGGCACGCCGATCCGTACGCTCGCCTGGCGCGCGAGCTGCTCGACGCCGCCGGCATCCCCTGGAGCGGCCCGGCGACGCGCCGGCTCGCCGACACCGTGGCCGGGCGCGTGCTCCTCGGCCTCGTGCACCTCCCCGAAGCGGAGTTCCGGCGCGACCACGTCGCCGCCGTGCTCGCAGCGGGGCCGGTCCTCGATCCCGGCGCCGGCCGTCCGGTCCCGGCAGCCCGGTGGGACGTGCTGTCGCGGCGCGCCGGTGTCGTCGCCGGTCTCGACCAGTGGCACGACCGCCTGGCCCGCTACGCCGGCGCGGCAGAGGCCGAGCTCGCGGCCGCACGCGCCGACGACGAGGTCGCCGAGGCGACCGTCCGCCGCCTCGAATCCGACCTCGAAGAGGCGGCGCGCCTGGCGAGCTTCGTCGCCGAGCTCGGGACGCGGCTCGCCCCACCCGAGCCGGCAACGTGGCCGGCACTGACCACCTGGGCACGCGGGCTCCTGCGCGCCTACCTCGGCGGCGAGGGCCGCCGCCGGCGCTGGCCCGAGCCCGAGGTGGAGGCCACCCGGCGCGTCGAGCACGCCCTCGACGCGCTCGCCGGCCTCGCCGAGATCAGCCCGCAGACCGATCTCGCCACCTTCGTCCGGGCGGTCGAGTCCGAGCTCGACACGCCCGTCGGCCGCATCGGGCGGTTCGGGCAGGGGATATTCGCGGGCCCGCTGCGCGACGCGCACGGCGCCGACTTCGACGTGGTGCTCGTGCTCGGGCTCTCCGAAGGCGCGTTCCCGCCCCGCTCACGCGACGACCCCGTCCTCCCCGACCGCCATGGGCCCGACCGCCATGCGCCCGACTACGACGGGCCCGACCGCGACGCGACGGCAACCGCCGAGCGCGGCTCGCGCCGTGCCGTGCGCCGCGCCGAGGAACGCCGCGACTACCTGGCCGCGCTCGCGGCCGCACCGGAGCGGGTGCTGTCGTTCCCGCGTGCCGACCCGCGGGCGCAGCGCAAGCGGCTCCCGGCACGCTGGCTGGTCGAGTCGGCCGAGGCGAGCAGTGGCCGGGTGATCGGCGCCGAGGAGCTGGCCGCGATGGGATCGCAGCCGTGGTTGCGGGTCGTCGCGTCGTTCGAAGCGGGAGTGTGCTCCGCCCCCACGGCGGGCTCGCCCGTCGAACACGACCTGCGCGCCCTGCGGGCATGGCGCGGAACCGGGCGCGCGCTCGGGGATCACCCCGTCGTCGCCGCCGACGCCGATCTCGCCACCGGCGTCGTCGCCATCGCCGCCCGCCGGTCGGCGCGGTTCACCGCCTTCGACGGCGTCGTCGGGCCGCTGCCCTCGCTGCGGCCGGCCGCCGAGCGCCCACTCAGCCCGACCGCCCTCGAAGACTGGGCCCACTGCCCGTTTCGCTACCTGCTCGGTCGGGTGCTCCACCTGCGCGAGGTCGAGCGGCCCGAGGAGACCGAGACCATCAGCCCGCTCGAGCGCGGCTCGCTCGTGCACGCGGTGCTCGAGGAGTTCGTCGACCGCGTCGCGCCGCGCACCTCGCCGCAGCAGCCGTGGACGAGCGCCGAGCGGGCGCGGCTCACGGAGATCGCCGAGCGCCGCTGCGACGCCGCCGAGGCCGCCGGGATCACCGGCCGGCCGCTGCGATGGCGACTCGAACGACGCCGAATCCTGCGCCAGCTCGCAACGGTGCTCGACAGCGACGAAGAGGTGCGGGCCGATCAGGGCGTCGTACCCACGCCGGCCGGGCGCGAGGTCGAGTTCGGCCGGGCGGGGAACCGACCCGTGGTCGTGACCCTCCCCGACGGTCGCGCCGTCGCCTTCCGCGGCCGCATCGACCGCGTGGATCGCGCGCCCGACGGCTCTCGCACCGTCGTGTTCGACTACAAGACCGGCTCCCCGTCGCGCGACGAGCCGCGCGAGGAGCTCCGCGCCGGTCGCCGGCTCCAGCTCCCCGTGTACGCGCTCGCCGCCGCCGGCGACGCCGCCGGCGGTGACGAGGTGCGCGCGTTCTACTGGTACCTGGCCGAGGGAGGCGTCGACGGCCTGGCGGGCTACCCGCTCGACGACGAGGCGCTCGACGACTTCCATACGGTGCTCGCGACGATCCTCGACGGCGTGGAGGGCGGCGTCTTCCCCGCATATCCGGGCGATCCGCGCGGCGACGGCCGCGGTCGCGAGACGTTCGACAACTGCTGCTACTGCCCCTTCGACCGGGTGTGCCCGCCCGGACGCGACGACCTGTGGGCCCGCAAGCGCGACGACCCGGTGGTCGTCGGCTTCCGCGGCCTCGCCGACCCCGATCTCGACACCGGCGATCCCGCCGCCGGCGCGGAGCCCGCCTCGTGACCACGACCGTCGACCACGCGGCGCGCACCGAGATCCGGGGCGCGCTGGATCGAACCCTCTTCGTGGAGGCGGGCGCCGGTACCGGCAAGACCGCCGCGCTCGTCAGCCGGGTGGTGGCGTTGGTCGCGGCGGGTACGCCCCTGCGGGCGATCGCCGCGATCACGTTCACGGAGGCGGCCGCCTCGGAGCTGCGCGACCGCATCCGCCTCGCGCTGGAACAGGCGGCCACGGGCACGTCCGAACCCGTCCTCGCCCCCGACGGGCGCGCCCGGTGCGAGGCGGCGTTGCACGAGCTCGACGATGCCGCCCTCTCCACGCTGCACGGGTTCGCACACCAAGTGCTCGTGGAGCACCCCCTCGCCGCCGGTCTCCCCCCACGCTTCGAGGTCGTCGACGACGTCGAGGCCGCGATCGCGTTCGACCAGCGCTGGTCCGAGTGCGTCGACGCGCTGATGAACGATCCCGCGCTCGAGCAGACGCTGCTCACCGCCTTCGCCCTGGGGCTGCGCGTCGAGGATCTCCGCGAGATCGCCTGGTCGCTCCACCAACACCACGATCGCCTCCACGACACCACCGTCGACGCGCTGGCGCTGCCTCCCGTCGACGTCGAGCCGGTCCTCGTCTCGCTGAACGCCGCCCTCGACCTCGCTGCCGAGTGCGTCGACGACGGCGACGCCCTCGCCGGGCTCCTCGAGCACGTCGCCGGCGACGTCGCCGCGCTCGAGGCCGCCGGCGACGATCTCGACCGGCTCGACCTGCTGGCGGCCATGCCACCGCTGAAGCCCAACCGCACGGGCAACCGGAGCAACTGGCGCTGCGACATCAACGAGGTACGCGAGCACCTCGCGAGCGGCAACGCCGCCGCCCGGGACCTGGTGACGGCGCAGCGACGGGCCGCGGTCACCACGCTCGTGGGCCGCATCCGCGAATTCGTGCTCGAGTTCGCCGAGGAACGCCGCCGCGACGGGCGTCTGGAGTTCCACGATCTGCTCGTCCTCGCGAGGGACCTCCTCCGCAGCCGGTCCGAAGTGCGCGCGGAGGTCGGCCGGCGCTACACGGTGCTCCTCGTCGACGAGTTCCAGGACACCGATCCCCTGCAGATCGAGATCGCCGTGCTCCTCGCCACCCGCGACCCCGACGCCGGCACCAAGGCGTGGCACGAGGTCGCTCCCGAACCGGGCCGGTTGTTCCTCGTCGGCGACCCGAAGCAGTCCATCTACCGCTTCCGGCGCGCCGACCTCGCCCTCTACCACCGGGTCGAGCACGAGCTCCGGGGTGGTCTCCAGCGCCTGGTGCAGAACTTCCGGTCGGTGCCGGGGATCGTCGCCTGGGTCAACGACGTGTTCGCCCAGCTCTTCGCGGGGGCGCCGCCCGACCGCCAGGCGCGCCCGGCCGCGCTCGAGGCCTACCGGGATGCGCTCGATCCGGCCGGCCCGCCCGTCCGCGTCTTCGGCGGGCCCGATCCCGAGCGCACGATCGCGCCGATCCGCGAGCGGGAGGCGGCCGACGTCACCGCGCTCGTGCGCCGCATCAAGGCCGAGCAGTGGCCCGTGCTCGACCCCGTCACCAGCACGGTGCGCGCGGCCCGATACGGCGACGTCGCGCTGCTGCTCCCGACGCGGACCGCGCTCCCGGACCTCGAGCACGCCCTCGAGGCGGCCGACGTGCCCCTGCGCATCGAGAGCCAGTCGCTCGTCTATTCCACGGCCGAGGTGCGCGACCTGCTCGCGATCCTCACCGCGCTCGACGACCCCACCGACGAGATCGCCCTGGTCGCGGCGTTGCGCACGCCCGCGTTCGGGTGCTCCGACGCCGAGCTCGTCGAATACCGCAACGCCGGCGGTCGGTGGGACTACCGCGCCGGGGATCCGGTCGACCTCCCGCCGTCGCACCGCGTCGTCGGCGGTGTGCGTGCGCTCCGGGCGCTCCACGAGCGGCGCTGGTGGCAGAGCGTCAGCGAGACGGTGGAGACCGTCGTGCGGGAGCGCCGGATGCTCGAGCTCGCCGTCGCCCACCGCCGGCCCCGCGACCACTGGCGCCGTATCCGCTTCCTGCTCGACCAGGCCCGCGCCTACGACGAACGCGGCGGCACCGGGCTGCGCGGGTTCGTGGAATGGGCGCGCCAGCAGGCCGACGAGCGGGCCCGGGCGGTGGAGGTCGTCGTCCCCGAGCCCGACGACGACGCCGTCCGCGTGCTCACCGTGCACGGCGCCAAGGGTCTCGAGTTCCCGATCGTGATCCTCGCCGGGCTCAACGTCGTGCCCCAGCATCGCAACCCCGCGGTGCTGTGGCGCGCCGACGGCGGCTTCGAGGTCGGGATCGGAACGAAGTCACGCGGCACCTGGGTCGAGACGCCCGGGTACGAGGCGCAGAAGCGCGCCGACGCCGCCCTCGACGACGACGAGCGCCTCCGCCTCCTCTACGTCGCCACGACGCGCGCCCGCGACCATCTGCTCGTCAGCCTCCACCACAAGGGCGCGGACCGGAACTGCCTCGCCGCCCGGCTGTGGGCCGAGCAGGAGCGCGCCCCCGCCCTGGTGCTCGATCTCGGCGCCGGGGCTGTGGCGCCCGGCGCGCGAGCGCCGTCACCCGCGCCCGGGCCTGCGGACGACGCCGGCCCCGAGCCCTCCGACCGGTCGGCCTGGCTCGCCGAGCGCGCCGCCCGCATCGGTCGCGCCGCCCGGCCCGCGTCGATGGCGGCCACCACGCTCGCGGCCGCCGGTGAGCCCGAGCCCGATCCGGGGCTGCGCAAGGAGGAGGAGCCCGCCGACGACCGCCCACCGTGGCGGCGGGGCCGGGCCGGCACGGCCGTGGGACGGGCGGTGCACGCGACGCTGCAGTCGATCGATCTCGCCAGCGGGGCGGGGCTGGAGGCCACCGCCCGCGCGCAGGCCCGCGCCGAGGAGATCCCCGCTCGCGAGGGCGAGATCCGGGAGCTCGTCCGCAGCGTGCTCGACGCTCCCGTCGTCCGCCAGGCGGCGGGCGGGCGCTTCTGGCGGGAGGTTCCCGTCGGAGCACCCGTCGGCGACGTGACCGTCGAGGGATTCGTCGACCTCCTCGTCGAGACGCCCGCCGGCCTCGTCGTGGTCGACTACAAGACCGACCGGGTCCACGACGACGCCGACCTCGACGCGCTCATGGCGAAGTACCGCGTGCAGGGGGCGGCGTACGCGCTCGCGCTCGAGCGGGCGCTCGACCGCCCGGTTGCCCGGTGCGTCTTCGTGTTCGCCCGGCAGGGCGCGGTCGCCACCGAACGCGACGTCGCCGACCTCCCGGGCGCGGTGGCCGACGTCGCGCACCGGGTACGAGCGGTCATCCCGTGACGATCGAGGCGCTCGAGCTCCGGCGCGTCGTCGTGCCGCTGGTGGCACCGTTCCGCACCGCCACCGGCGCGCACACGACGGTCGAGAAGCTGCTGGTCCGCGCGATGACCACCACCGGGTCGGGCTGGGGCGAGTGCCCCGTCGGGCTCGGACCCGGCTCCCTCGAGGCGGTCGAACGGTTGTGGGCGAAATGGCGACGGAGCGCTCCCACGACCGCAGCGCTCCCGCGCCCGGTCGCGGCCGCAGTGGAGACGGCGGCGCTCGATGCCGACTTGCGGGGCCGCAACTCGTCGTTGGCTGCCTTTCTCGGCGCCACTCGATCGACGGTCGACGCGGGCGTGGCCGTGGGGCTCACGGGTTCCCTCGGCGAGCTCCTCGACGAGGTCGCCCTCCGCCTCGCCCAGGGGTACCGGAGGGTGAAGCTCAAGATCGAGCCCGGTTGGGACGTCGAGCCCGTCGCCGCGGTACGCGAGCGCTTCGGCGACGGCGTCGCCCTGCACGTCGACGGCAACGGCACCTACCGCAGGGCCGACGCCGAGCAGCTCGGCGAGCTCGACCGCTTCGGGCTGCTGATGCTCGAACAGCCGCTCCCACCCGACGACCTCACCGGTCACGCCGAGCTGGCCCGGCGCATCCACACACCCGTGTGCCTCGACGAGGCGATCGGGTCGTACGCCGACCTCGAACGCGCGCTCACCCTCGGTGCCTGCTCGATCGTGAACGTGAAGCCGGCCCGCCTCGGGGGCCTCCGCGCCGCGGTGCGGGTGCACGACACCTGTGTCGAGCGCGCCGTGCCGGTGTGGTGCGGGGGCATGCTCGAGACCGGCATCGGGCGCGCCGCCAACCTCGCGTTGGCGGCGCTGCCGGGGTTCACGCTGCCCGCCGACCTGTCCGCTTCCGAGCGCTACTTCGAGACCGACCTCACCGAGCCCTTCGTGCTCGACGACGGTCGCCTCGCGGTCCCGACCGGCCCGGGCATCGGCGTCGACCCCCTCCTCGACGTCGTCGACGCGTGCACGGTCGAGCGCGCGACCGTGGAGCCCCCGCCGGAGCTCCGATCCCCGCCGGGGCCCCGAGCGCGACCACAATCGCCGGCATGAGACGCACCCTGATCGCCGTCCTCCTCGCCGCCACCGTGCTCGGGGCCTGCGATCGCGGGAGCTCGAGCGACGACGCGGGCTCTCGCGCTCAGGCGGAGACGACCACGACGACGACCTCGCCGCCGCCCGTGCTGGAGTTCGCCACCCCCGACGGCACCCGCCACACGTTCCGTGTGGTCGGCACCCGGGTGGGCCTCGGCGGCATGCAGGCCGTCGCCGAGGTCGAGATCACGAACGCGCTCGACACACCGGATCGGCGGATGAACCGGCCCCAGGCCGAGAACCGGCGGCTGATGATCGGCGTGCGCCAGG
>DASUUL010000289.1:0-3562 GCA_036374115.1 Acidimicrobiia bacterium
GATCGGAGATCACCACGTTCTTCGAGTCGCCGATACCCGCGCGTCTGGCCGCGTCGGCGAGGTACGTGTCGGGATCCTCGGGCCCACCGATCCGGCTCGTCATGAGAACCACGGGTGCGCCCGCACGCGCCGAGAGTGCACGTGCCGGCCCCAGTGCGCGTTCGGCGAACTCGGACCCGTCCAAGGGAACGATGATGGTCTTCACGCGGTCACCCTCTCTCTTCGTCGGCCGCTACATGCGGGGGGATCGGCGCTTCCGGCCTGCGAACGCGCTGCGCGCCACCCAGGGACGATCGTGCGGCGGCTCGAGGTCGGGCTCGGGGGGTCGCTGCTCCCGGCTCACCTCGGCCCGGCGACAGCGCCGGCACAGCCCCCGGCGAACCCTTGCCTCCGCTCCGCACCGCTGGCATTTCGCCATCGTCGGCCTCCTCGTCTCGACTGCTTCTCGCATCGATTGCTCAACGGGTCGCGACGACCGCGCGCGGCTCCGCGTGGCCGAACACCACCTGCCCGGTGATCGGACGGGCCAGGCGGGCAAGATCTGCGACGGCGTCGACGAGAAGATCATCGGCGGTGATCACCCCGGCCAACTTCCCGTCTTTCACCAGGAGGACCCGGCGTACCGTGTGCGCGTCGAGGAGCGTGAATACCTCTCGTACGTCTGCCGCGGCGTCGAGCGTCACGACCTCGGTGCTCATCACGGCGTCGACCCGGGCGTCGGCGGGGATGCTCCGGGCGACTCCACGAACCACCAGATCGCGATCGGTGACGATTCCGGTCGGGCGCCCCTCCTCGACGATGACGAGCGCGCCGACGGCGTGCTCGTCCATCAGCCGTGCGGCCTCTTCGAGCGTCGCCTCGGGACCCACGGCAACGGGCACCTTCCGGATCGCTTCGATCGCTCGCACGCCCGCGCTCCCTCACTTGTGCTCGTCTGCTCGTCGTTCTCGTCCACTCCAATCGTCGCCGCCGGCCTGCGCCGCCAGTAGGGGCGTCGGTCTCGTGCGGCGGGGACGAAGGTCCCGTCGGTCCTGCGACCGGGGGAGCCTGGAGCAGCGCCCGACCGCCGCTGCGGACGGTTGGAGCGGCGTGCGTCCACACCGGTTCACCAGGAGGCGGCGAGCTCGGTGGCGACCACCCTGAGCAGGTCCCGGACCGAGACGACACCGAGGAGGCGATCGCCGTCGAACACCACGGCATGGCGGACGTCCTGGTCCACCAGCCCGAGGGCGACGTCGATGATGCGGTCGCCGGCGTCGACGGCGAGGAGGTCCTCGGTCATCACGTCGGCCGACCAGATGGTGTCGGGGTCGGCGTCTTCGGCGAGGGCCTTCACGACGTCGCGTTCGGAGATGATCCCCGGCGCACGCCCGGCGCGCCGGACGAGCGCTACGCCGATGGTCTTCGCGCCGAGGACCGCCGCAACCGACCGGAGCGTCATGTCCTCGTCGACCGATACGGGCTCGCCGGACACGAGGTCGCGCACCGCAGCACGTGCGTTGATGTCCATGTACCCACCATGACGGTCGGCGCCGGTGACCGGTAGGGGCGAGCGGCCGATGGGGGCGGGACCTCTGGCCCTGGGTGCCCGTGCACGACCGGCGAGGCGGTCCTGCGGTTTCCGGGGGTGACGAGCCCTCGCGCGGGGGTCAGCTCAGCCGACGGGGTACGCGCCATTCGATCGTCGTCCCCGCGCCGAGCTCGCTCACGATGGCGCAGCTTCCCCCCAGCCCCTCGGCGCGTTCGGTGATGTTGCTCAGGCCACTGCGGTGGCCGTCGTCGCGAAACCCGATACCGTCATCGACGATTCGCAACGCGATGTCGTCGTCGACGCCGACGTAGACGTCGACACGACTCGCCTGCGCATGACGAGCGGCGTTCGAGACGCCTTCGTTGATCACGGCGAGAAGGTGCTCGGCGATCTCGACCTGGACGAGCGAGTCGATCGCGCCGTCGAGGTGGACGCGGGGCTCGAACCCGAGCAGGTCGCGGTGTCGCCCGACGGTCGCGAGGACTTGGGCCCGCACGCCGCTCTCCCGGGTGTGGAGCCCGAAGATCGTGGTGCGGATCTCGCGGATGGTCTCGTCGATGTCGTCGACCGCCCGCTCGATGCGCACGGCAAGGTCGGGCTGGGCGACGGCGCGCCCGACGCCCTGGATGGTCATTCCGGTGGCGAAGAGTCGCTGGATCACGAGATCGTGGAGGTCGCGGGCGATCCGGTCGCGGTCCTCGAGGAGCGACAGCCGCTGACGGTCCTCGCGGGCGCGGGCCTGCTCGAGTGCGAGCGCAGCCTGGAGCGCGTAGCTCTCGACGAGCTCGCGGAGCTCTGGTGTGAACTCCTCGTCGCCGACGCGCCGGCCGACGACGATGGTGCCCGCAGTTCGGTCCGACGAGCCGAGCGGTACCGCCAGCGCCGGACCGACGTCGCCGAGGGTCACCAGCGGCTGCTCGCGACGCTCGTCCTTCGACAGGTTGTCGATGACCTCGGTCGCGCCCGAAGTGAGCACGTCTCCCGAGATCGACCCGTCGCGCGCGAACGCCTCGCCGCGCAACTGGTCGGCGAGGGGTCCATCGGCGGCCCGCACCAAGAGCGTCGAGTCGTCGATGGGCACCACGATGGTGACGACGTCGGCCCCGGCCATGTCGCGCGTGTGGCGGGCGACGAGGTCGAGCACGTCGTCGGACGCGAGCCCGCCGAGCACCGTGCTCACGACCTCGGTGGCCGCCTCCTGGAAGCGCAGGCGGACCCGCGACTCGTCGTAGAGGCGGGCGTTCTCGATCGCCACGCCGGCGGCGGCGGCGAGCGCGATGACGAGACCCTCGTCGTCGTCGTCGAAGTCACTCCCGTCCCGCTTCTCCGACAGGTAGAGGTTCCCGAATACCTCCCCGCGCACCAGGATCGGCACACCGAGGAAGGAGCGCAGCTCGGGATGGTTCCGCGGGAAGCCGAACGAGTTGGCGTCGCGCGTGAGGTCGTGCAGCCGGAGGGGCCGGGGATCGGCGATGAGGAGGCCGAGGATTCCGCGACCTTCGGGGAGGTTCCCGATGGCCTCGACGGTGGCGTCGTCCATGCCGACGTGCACGAACTCCGCCAGGCTGCGATCGGGCCCGATCACGCCCAAGGCGCCGTAGCGGGCGTCGACGAGGGCGGTGGCCGCCTCGATGATGCGCCGGAGCACGGCCGAGAGGCTCAGGTCGGACGCGACCGCGACCACGGCCTCGAGCAGGCCGTGGAGCCGGTCGCGGGTCGACACGACGCTCTGGATGTTGCCGAGGAGCTGGTGCAGGAGCTCGTCGAGGTGGAGCGAGGGCACCACCGCGTCGGCGGACGGCTGCTCGCCGGCGGAGAGGTGCTTGGAGGATCGAGCTTCTGCTTCGCTCATTCAGGTCGCCAAGGGGCCTACCGCCCCAGGAACAGCCTGCCCGCCCTGGTGCCGCTCGGCAAGTATGGGTCAGAACTCGCAGGTGCGTCCGGCGCACCCACCCGCGTAGGCGCCGTCGACCTCGACCGAGACCACGTCTGGCCGGGCGCCCGGCGCGCTGAGCACCTGGTCGGGCCGGC
>DASUUL010000290.1:0-6788 GCA_036374115.1 Acidimicrobiia bacterium
GTCACCGGCATCTTCCTGATGTTCTTCTACCGGCCGACGGCCGCGGCCGCGTGGCCGTCGGTGCAGACGCTGGAGACCGCGGTGACGTTCGGCTCGCTGGTGCGCAACATGCATCGATGGGCCGCGCACCTCATGGTGCTCACCGTCTTCCTGCACATGAGCCGGGTCTTCTACCACGGCGCCTACAAGGCACCCCGCGAGTTCAACTGGGTGATCGGCGTGATCCTGCTCACGCTCACCCTGTTGCTCTCGTTCACCGGCTACCTGCTGCCGTGGGACCAGCTCGCCCTGTGGGCGGTCACCGTGGGCACCAACATGATGGGCTTCACCCCCGTGTTCGGTGATCAGGTGAAGTTCGTCCTGCTGGGCTCGCAGGAGATCGGCAACGACACCATCCTCCGGTGGTACGTGCTGCACGTGCTCCTGTTGCCATTCGTGATCGTGATCTTCATGGCCGTGCACTTCTGGCGCGTCCGCAAGGACGGCGGCCTGTCCGGGCCGCTGTAGGCCGGCGAGGGACCGACATGACCGAAGTTCCCGAGCATCTCCTCCAGCGCAGCCGGGAGCGCCGCAAGGCGCTCGGCCTCCCCGTACCCGGAGAGGAAGAGGAGGGCGGCGAGGCCACCGAAGCCCCCGCCGAGGAAGCTCCGGCGGCGGCCGAAGAGGTCGCGGCGCCGGCGGCCGCGGCCGCTGACGCCGGTGACGGCGGCGCCGAGGCCGGGGGCGAGGACCGCGGGGGCGTGCCCGCGCATCTGCTCGAACGCTCGAAGCGGCGCCGGGCCCAGCTCACGGGCGAGGGGGGCGGCGAGGCCGCGCCGGCGGCGGCCGCCGCGGGCGGCGGTGCGACCGCCACCGCGACCGCGGCACCGAAGGCCGCGCCCACCGCCACCGGTCCCGGCGGGCACACGCAGCGCCTGCTGACGGTGGTGAAGTCGGGGTCGATCCAGCAGACCCGCGCCGAGGCCCAGGACAAGGTGCACGTGTGGCCGCACCTCCTCGTCACCGAGCTGGCGTCGATCCTGATCATGACGGCGGCGGTCACCATCTTCTCGGCGCTCGTGCGCGCCCCGCTGCTCGGCCTCGCCGACTTCAACCGCACGCCCAACCCGTCGAAGGCGCCCTGGTACTTCCTCGGGCTCCAGGAGCTGCTCACGATGTTCCACCCCATGGTGGCGGGCGTGACGATCCCGGGCGTGGGCCTGGCGTTGCTGGCCTTCGCGCCCTACATCGACAAGAACCCGTCGAACGACCCCAAGGACCGCAAGTTCGCGATCTCCATCTTCACGATGTTCGTGATGCTGTGGGCCGTACTCGTGATCATCGGCTCGTTCTTCCGGGGCCCGGGCTTCAACTTCGTGTTCCCGTGGAACGAAGGGGTCTTCTTTGAGCTCTAGGCACACCGCTCGAACGAAGACCTGTTCTTCGAGCTGTAGGCAGGGTTCCGGGCAAGACCATGAGTAGGAGTAGGAAGAGCTCGTGAGTTCCTCGACCGCACTCGTCATCGGCCTCGCCGCCGTGCTCGTGCTGGCCGGCGTGATGATCATCGCCACCGGCCGGCGGCGCGCCGGGACCGGCCGCTTGAGCCGGGAGACGCGCCGCGCCGACACGCCCCCGACCTCGACGTCCACCGAGCTCGCCACCACCGACGAGGGCGAGACCGCCATCGACGAGGCGGCACGCGCCCGCGCCGACGAGACCGAGCAGGCGCTCGAGCCCGCGGGAGCCCGGGTGCCGGCCGAGCGGGTGCCCGTCGACGAGGAGGAGCTCGGCGTCACGCGGCGCCAGTTCTTCAACCGGGGCATTCTCCTCGGCCAGAGCCTGGCGGTGGGCGGCTTCGGCGTCGCCGCCCTGGCGTTCCTCTGGCCCCCCGGCTCGGGAGGCTTCGGGGGCAAGGTGCGAGTCGGCAGCCTCGCCGACGTGCAGACCGCCTTCGAGAGCAAGGAACCCTTCTACAACGCGTCGGCGAAGACCTACATCGTCCCCTACCCCTCCGACGACATCGACAAGGCCGAGGCGGTGTACCCGCCCGCCATCGTGGCCGGGATGGAAGCGGGCTACGTGGCGCTCTACCAGAAGTGCGTGCACCTCGGCTGCCGGGTACCGTGGTGCCAGTCGTCGCAGTGGTTCGAGTGTCCGTGTCACGGCTCGAAGTACAACCGGGTGGGAGAGAAGCGCGGTGGCCCCGCGCCCCGCGGTCTCGACCGCTTCGCGCTCAGCGTCTCCGGCGGGGGCATCGAGGTCGACACCGGCACGGTGTTCACCGGACCGCCGATCGGGACCGACACCACCGGCCAGGGAGCCGAGGGGGCGCCCTGTGTGTGACGGTCTCGTCGTCTGCAACGTCCCGGTGACGCACCCATGAGCGTTCGCCAGGCGCTCATCGTCCTCAATGCGGTGGCGGTCGCGGCGATCGTCGTCGTGCTCGCGCTGCGCGTCTTCAGCGTGCGCCGCAACCCCGAGCCCCACGACCCCCAGAACAAGACGCCCTTTCTGGCCGACGAGGACCTCGAGGGCCGGCGCCTCGAGCGCGTGCTCGGCTGGTCGCTCCTGTTCACCGTCGTGCTCGCGCTCGCCCTCCCCGTGTACTTCCTGGTCGAGCCCGACCGCCAGGAGAGCCAGGACGAGGACTTCGACGAGCGCTCCGTCGAGCGAGGGGCGGTGCTCTTCGCCAACGCCGAGAGCCCCGGGTACGACCCGACGGTGTCGCTGCTGTGCGCCGACTGCCACGGCGTCGACGGGGGCGGCGGGTCGACGACGTTCACGCTCGAGCCCGAAGACCCGAGCTGTGACCCCGAGGCGGAGCTCACCGAGCAGACCCCCGAGGAGTGCCGGCCGGTCCAGGTGACCTGGGAGGCCCCGGCCCTCGACGTCGCCGGTCTGCGCTACGACCGCGCCGCCCTGACCCGGATCATCACCTACGGCCGCCCCGGCACGCCGATGCCGGCGTGGGGGGTCGCGAGCGGCGAGGGCGTGCTCAACAGCCAGAGCGTCGACGACCTCGTCAACTACGTCGAGAGCATCCAGATCTCGCCCGACGAGGCGAAGCGGAACGCCACCGAGGAGCTCGAGGGCGCGGAGGATCGTGCGACCGCGGCGGTCGAAGACGCGCAGGAAGCCGTGACCGCGGCCCAGACCGCCCTCGCCGAGACACCGCCCGACCAGCAGGCGAGCGCCGAGCGCGCCCTCGCCGAAGCCGAGGCGAACCTCGCAGCTGCGATCTCGTGGCGCGACCAGGTGCTCGGTGCGAGTGACGGCGAGCTCCTGTTCGAGTTCAACTGCGCCCGCTGCCACACCAAGGGCTGGTCGTACTACGACCCCCTCAGCGCCGAGGCCTCCACGCGCGGCATCCAGTTCGACAGCGAGGGCAACGTCGTACAGGGGAACGGCGCCTTCGGCCCGCAGTTGCTCGGTGGCTCCGAGGTGCGCCAGTTCCCGGGTGCCACCGGCGTCGACGAGCAGATCGCGTTCGTCGCCGAGGGCGTGGCCACCAACCGGCCCTACGGCGCGCGCGGCATCTCGTCGGGACGCATGCCGCACTTCAACCAGACGCTGACCGAGAGCCAGATCGAGCTCATCGTCCAGTACGAGCGCGAGCTCTAGGGGGACGCCCGCCCGTGGACATCGTCGTTCTCGCCCAGGAGCACGTCACCGAGAAGACCCTCTGGAACCCGACCATTCTCGGGGTGCTGGTGGTCGTCGCCGCGATCGTGCTGTTCTGCGGCTCCATCTACCTCCTGCTCGGCACCAACCTCGGCGCCCGGCTCGGCTTCCTGGTGGCCTTCACCGGGCTCATGGGGTTCATGGTCCTGCTGACGATGCTCTGGATCACCACCGCCTCCCCGCTCAACACGCTGCGAGGCCGGGAGGCGTCGTGGAAGGTGTAGGAGATCGTGCCGGACCTCGCCGACGCCGAGACGGAAGCGGCGCGCGACATCGTCGAGGAGGGGCGAGAGGTCGACGCCACCGAAGCCGCCAACGTCAAGGCGGCCGTCGACGAGACGATCGTGCCCAGCGAGGGGACCGAGGGCGAGGGCGGCGGGAGCGACGAGTTCGTGCGCTTCCAGGAAGTCACCGAGTACCTGACGGAGACCACCTACGAGATCGGCGGCGGGAACCCCAACCCGCTCGACTTCGAGCTCACCCACGCGCCGCTGATCGCGGCGGTCGAGTACTGCGAGGTGGTCGAGGTGGAGGTTCCCTTCGGGCTCCCGCCGCCCGCGCCCGAGTGCGATCCCAATTCCGACGAGCAGGGGTTCATCATCCTCGAGCGCGACCTCGGCTCCCTACGCGTACCCCCGGTGGTGGCCTTCGTGATGTTCTCGGTCCTGTTCGTGCTCGGCCTGCTCGGCCTCCACTGGCGGGAACGGGACGAAGCGGAGCTCGCGGCCGCCGCTGCCGGCCCGACGCCCGTGCCGGTGCAGTCGTGAGCGCCGGGCGCCGGTCGGCCCGGCTCCTGGTGGTGGCGGCGGTCCTCGTCGCCGGGCTGGTCGTGGGAGCGGCCCCGGCCTCCGCCCAGCAGCTCATCGACGCCGGTGGCGGCAGCGGCGAGGGCGGAGTGGCCTTCATCGCCTTCACCGTCATGGTGGTGCTGGTGGCGGGAGCCCTCTTCTACATGGACCGGATCCGTCGGCGCCGCGACGAGCGCGAGGCACGGGGCGGGCCGCGCTAGCTCTCCCGCCGTATGAACCTACAGCTGTCTGTCGACACGGCGCCGCGCTCGCGGTGACCTGGGCGGCACGGATCGTCAGCGCGTCGCTCTGACCCACGGCCCAGCGGTCGCCGCCCGGGAGATCGTGGCCGCACCCAGGGTCTCTGGGCCTAACCGGGCGCGCCGTCGGCGACGGGTTCGATCGTCGCCGCGGCGCCGGCGACTGCTTCCACCGTCTTCTCGATGTCGGTGCGCGTGTGCGCCAGGCTCGGGAAGACGGCCTCGAAGCTGCTGGGAGCGAAGTACACACCTCGGTCGAGGAGCGCGTGGAAGAAGGCCGCGTACGCACCGGCGTCGGCGGCGCGGGCGCCCGCGTAGTCACGCACGGGCTGCGCGGAGAAGAAGAGGCCCACGAGCGTCCCGGCGCGGGGCACTTGAACCGGGACGCCGGCACCGGCGAACGCATCGCGCATGCCGCGCGCCAGGGCAGTAGCCGTCTCTGCGAGCCGCCGGTAGGCGGCTGCGTCGAGCCGGGCGAGCACGGCGAGACCGGCCGCGGTGGCGAGCGGGTTCCCCGACAGGGTGCCGGCCTGGTACACGCCCCCCAGCGGGGCGAGCTCGTCCATGATCGCCGCTGCTCCGCCGACGGCCGCGAGCGGGAGACCGCCGCCGATCACCTTGCCGAAGATCGAGAGGTCGGGACGGACGCCGAACACGCCCTGGGCGCCCGCCGGGCCCACCCGGAAGCCGGTGATGACCTCGTCGAGCACGAGCAGGGCGCCGTGGCGATCGCAGTGCGCGCGGAGCTCGGCGAGGAAGCCGTCGACCGGCGTGACCAGCCCCATGTTGGCCGCGACCGGCTCGACGAGCACGGCGGCGAGCTCGTCCCCGTAGCGGTCGAAGGCCTCCGCCACGGCCCCGGGATCGTTGTAGGGCACGACCACGGTGTCGGCCACCGTCCCCGGCGTGACGCCGGCCGAGCCGGGGAGCCCGAGCGTGGCCACGCCACTGCCCGCCGCGACCAGCAGTGCGTCGAGGTGCCCGTGGTAGCAACCGGCGAACTTCAGCACCTTGGGCCGGCCGGTCGCACCGCGGGCGAGCCGGACCGCCGTCATCGCGGCTTCCGTCCCCGACGAGACGAGGCGTACCTTCTCGACGCTCGGGACCCGGTCGCAGATGACCTCCGCCAGTTCCACTTCCGCCACGGTGGGCGCGCCGTAGGACATGCCGGCCGCGGCGGCACGCTGGACCGCCGCGACCACGGCGGGGTGGGCGTGACCGAGGATCGACGCGCCCCACGACTGCACGTAATCGCAATAGCGGCGCCCGCCGGTGTCCCAGATGCAGGCACCGTCGGCCCGCTCGACGAAGAACGGCTCGCCGCCGACCGCGCCGAAGGCGCGCACGGGCGAGTTCACGCCCCCCGGGATGCGGGCCTGCGCCCGCTGGAACCAGCTCATCGCTTGTGCGCGGAACGGCCGTCCGCTCGGGAGTACTGCACAAACAAGGTCAGCTGTGGAGGCGCTCGGCGGTCTCGCGAGCGAGGTAGGTGAGCACGAAGTCGGCGCCGGCCCGCTTGATCGAGAGCAGATGCTCGAAGCCGACGGCGTCACCGTCGAGCCAGCCCTGCTGGGCCGCCGCCTTGACCATCGCGTACTCGCCGCTCACGTGGTACGCGCCCACCGGCACGTCGAAGGCGGCGCGCACGGCAGCGATCACGTCGAGGTACGCGAGCGCGGGCTTGACCATCACCATGTCGGCGCCCTCGGCCACGTCGAGAGCGGTCTCGTCGAGCGCCTCCCGTCCGTTGGCCGGTTCCATCTGGTAGGCACGCCGGTCGCCGAAACGAGGCGCGCACTCGGCCGCGTCGCGGAACGGGCCGTACAGAGCGGAGGCGTACTTGGCCGAGTACGCGAGGATCGCGGTGCCGGCGTGACCGGCGCCGTCGAGGCCGGCCCTGATCGCGCCCACCTGGCCGTCCATCATCCCCGACGGCGCGACGACGTCGGCACCCGCGTCGGCCTGCGCGACCGCGATCTCGGCGTAGCGCTCGATGGTGGCATCGTTGTCGATCTCGTGCGTCGTGGGGTCGACGACGCCGCAGTGGCCGTGGTCGGTGTACTCGTCGAGGCAGTTGTCG